>JAFXUP010000141.1 GCA_017524905.1 Acholeplasmatales bacterium
GGAACCCCAACTGCATCTACAATTTCTTTTGCTAACTCAACATTTGAAGAAAGGCTGAAAATTTTAACCTTTTTACCTAATAAAATAGACATGGATTTTAATTCCTCCGATTATTAATTTAAAATACCTTAATTATTATAGCACACGAAAATAAAAATAAAAGACTAAGACTTAAAATTTAAAACATTTTCAAAAAAATGTGAAAATATGTAAAAAAGCATCAAATTATAATAATTCAATGCTTTTTAATATTTTAACTATTCAAAGAATTTTGTTAAGGATTCACTATGAGATAAAGCTTCAAATTCTTCTTCCATTGCAGCTTTTTGATTTAATACTTCCTTTTCCCTTTCAGCAGCAAGTCCCATAATATAATCAAAATTATCAATTAAATGGCCTGTAATTCTTGCATCCTGCTTACCATCTTTAGCATCACGTTCCATAATTTCAATTATTTTATCCTTAGGAAATGATTCCTTATAGCTTCTTCTACAATATAAGGCAGATGCCACATCAGCAACAGCAATAATCTTATCACCAATTGATAAATCTCTAGCCTTTAATCCCTTAGGATAGCCTGAACCATCAATTCTTTCATGGTGATTAGATGCTATATCAACTATTTTATATGAAAAACAGCCTTCAATAATTTCTTTTGTATAAACAACATGCTTTTTCATAATTTCGTATTCATCTTCTTCAAGTCTTCCTGGCTTACATAAAATAGAAACAGGAATACGCATTTTACCGATATCATGAACTAATGCAGCAAGCTCTATACAATTGACTTGATTATCTGTTAATCTAGATAGCTTAGCTAATTCTTTTGCAATAACCGCAACAGTAACAGTATGAGCTAATGTTTCATGGTTATGGAATTCAAATGAAAAATTAGTCATATCAATATATTTTAATAATTCTTCATCTGTGTAATTAGCATGCTGAATATAGCTTGTAACCTCATGAACAAAAAGTGAATTCTTTTGATTTAATTTAACAAATATATCCTCTTCACTTCTTAAAAGCTTTAAAAGCTTTTTAATTTGGTCAGGATTATATTTTTCATTTTCAGCTGCTATAAGCATATCAGCTATTTCATCTAAAGTATATTCTAAGAAATTATATCTTACTACTTGGTCAATTAAAGTAATTAATAAACCAAAATAATAATCATCATTTTCTAATCCTTCAATATATTTAGCACCATAAAATAATAATGGCTTTGCTGAATCACCAAGTGGAGAACAATGCTTTAAAAATGTATAGCTTGATGCTGCAACTAAGGCAGGATTGTTTTTATCAATAAAAGAATCATGATAAAAAGAACCAATATCCTTTAATGTACAAAGAAGCACTAATTTAGCTGCATAGCTTTCATCAATTTTATATTTAGATGCAAATCTTTTCATAATAAAGGCAGCTCTAAGACCACTATCTACATATTCATTATTAATTTCATTTAAAACCTTACGTAAATACTTTAAAACCGTACTACCATTATAGTAATATGACTCCATTTAAATCAGTACACCTTCTTTTTTTCTTTTCTTGTGTTATCTATTTATATTAAACAAAATTAATAATTCTTAGTCAAATGATTTAATAATTTTTTTATAAATATAGACAACCATTTTTTTCAATTAGCTTACCATCAAGTGATAAGAATATTACTGCATTATCCAATGCATGAACTGCACCTTGGCTTAATCTATTATAACCAATAAGCTTTAATAATTCCTTATAACAGCCTTCCTTACTGATACCATTAGATTTTTTTACAATAGCATAGATACCAGCCATTAATTCATCACTTGAAATATAATCAATATCTCTTTTTTCTGCTGTTCTAAATTTAACTTCCTTATTATTATAATAATATTTACCTTTTTTAATTAAATCACCATTGAAATTATTATTAATTCTATTCTTTAAAACATTAGTAACCTTTAAATCTAAAATACTAGCAATTCTTTTATATAAATAATCCTCATGAATTGGAGCTTCTATTTCAATAATAGTTGAAATTAGCTTTTCCATACCATCCTTATTAAATATATTCATACCTAATGTTTTATCTAATTCAATATATTCTAAGAACATATCATTTAATTTTTCGCATCTATTATCAATAATTAAATAATCCGTATTATCCAATTGCTCTAAAACCTTTTTTGGCTCTTCTTTAACACCTGTTAAGCTATCTAATAAATTCTTCTTCTCAAGCTCGGGATTATTTATCCAAGCAGTTGAATAAATCTTATGATATCTCCAACCTAATCTATTTAATAATAAAGGAATTAATCTTTCATTATCAGTAACAGTCTTATTAGTATATTTATCCACCATTATAGCTAATATAAATTGATCATTTTTCATTACAGCTAAATCAATTTTAAATTCTGAAGAACCATAATTAGTATAAGTCTTATATCCTAATTCGCTCAAATATGAAGCAACAGATGTAATAACACCATCAGCTTCTGATGTCTTATTTGAATTTAAGGTTATATTTTCAATAAATTCTAAATATTGCTTTAAATTCTTAACACCAACTGAATCAGTATTATCAGTTCTTATATCAGAATATCTAATAGATGAAACAACTGTAATATTATATTTAGCTCTAGTTATCGCAACATTTAATCTTTTTTCTCCACCTAAATTATTAAGTGGTCCAAATCTTTGATAGAATTTATTATCATTGTTATATCCATAACAAATAGAAAATATTATTCTATCTCTTTCATCACCTTGAACTGTTTCTAGGTTTTTAACAAAGAATGGTTCCTTTTCATTTTTAGTTAATAAGCTAGATAAAGATGGTTTATTTTTAATTTCATCTTCAATTAAGCTTGAAATTAATTTTGCTTGAACATCAGAAAATGCGACAACTCCTAATGATTCATCACTTTCATTTAAATGCTTAAATACCATATCCTTAATTAATTTAGCTTCTTCTAAATTAGTTCTTTTATTAGTATCATATCTACCATTTTTTAAATAAACAAAATCAATACCAAAACCTTGAGTATGACGCTTTGCCTGAGGAATAGTTATTAAGCTATTATCATAATATGCCCAGTTAGAAAATTGAATTAATTCTTCTGATCTAGATCTATAATGCCATTTTAATCTTAGCATCTTATATGAAACTGATGCTAAATCTAAGATTGATTGACAAGAATCATCGTCATCATCCTCATCAAAGCTTTGAGAATCAAAGAAATTAGATGGTGGCATTTGCTTAGAATCACCAATGATAATTGCTTGTTTAGCTCTATAAATTGCTCCTATCGCATCAGATGCATAAATTTGAGATGCCTCATCAAATATAACAGTATCAAATATAGATGCATCACTAGATAAATATGTTGATACAGATAAAGGGCTCATTAAGAAGATTGGTTTAATATCTAAAGCAAGCTCAAAAATATTATTCAATAATTCTCTTATTGGCTTTTGTCTTCTTTCCTTATTATGCTCATTAATTAATATTTTAAATTTAGTACCAGATATAATTGTATCATCAGGACGTTTACTTGTATTTAAAGAAATAATCTTATCCTTATTAATTTCAAATACTTCTAAATCAAGCTTTCTAAATTCTTCAATTAATGTCTTTTCATCATAGCTATTAAAATCACTTAAGAATACTGATTTATCAACAATTGAATAAATATATTCTTTTAAATATAATTTCTTGAAATTTAAACCAATATTATCTAATGGATACTTAGTAACATAAAAATCTAAGAAATCAATAAATCCTAAATTCTTTATTTCCTTTAAGCTTCTTTGCATTAAAAGGTATGTTTTAACATCATCATGTCTATTTAAAATTCCTTCAAGCTTATTTAAAGCCTCATTTGGACTAACATTATATAAATTAAATATTTGATTATCAAATACCTTAGAAACATTTGCTAAATAGATTTCAGATTTTAATAAATTCTTAGAAGAAATAACAATATCCTTAAAATCATTTAATGATTTATTATATTCATCCTTAGTAATCTTAATATTTACTATACCATCTAAATTATTTAAATCACGTAATACTATATCTAAATTATTATTAGAAATATATTTATCAATAAATTCTTTTGAATTATCTACTTTAATCTTTAATTCCTTATATTTTAATAATTCATTTAATTCATCAATAAGCTTTTTAGGCTTAGCTTTATCCTTACGATAAGCTAAAATCTTTCTATTTAATGATTTATATGTTGAATTAAAAATCTTAAAGAATGAAGCTGATGCTTCCTTATATTTAATTAATATATCTTCAATATCTAAATCTAATATTTTTTCACTATAATTATTAATAGCTTTCATATTAGCTAATTCATCTTTAGATACTAAATAATCATTAATATTTTTAATTAATTCTAATCTAATCTTTTTATTTAAATAAATTTCTCCAAATGTTTTAAGTGAAGCAAGCTTATTAATTGTTTCAATTGAATTATAAATATCTAATACATTAATTAAATTAAAATAATTTTTAATTTTATTTTTTAGATCAATTAAATCCTTTAAATATTTAACTGATTTTAATAAATCCTCTTTAAAATCATATCTTAAATATTCATTTTCAATATTATCAATTCCATAAAAAGGACTATTCTTATAATCAATAGATATTACCTTAGCATAATTTTTATATTCCTCTAATAGCTTAAATACCTTATCACAAATATCAAAGCTATATTCCTTTTTATTTAATCTAAAATTAATATCTATTCCTTTAACATCTAAATACATAGAATATAAATCATATAATGAATAGATTCCATCTATAGATTTCTTATGTAGCTCATTATAATGGCTTTTTATATTTTCAATATATAAATCTCTTTGATTTACAATGTTATTTGCGTCCTGTTTTAGAAGCTTTTTAGGAGAAATTGCTGTCTTATACAATTCATCAACAAAATCCTTTTTATTAGCCTTTGCTGAATGTAATTCAATGGCAAATTCTTCAAGACCAACTCTTCTTAAATTCTCATAAACAACATTTAAAGCCGCAAGCTTTTCAGATACAAAAAGCACATGCTTACCATTACCAATCAATGATGCAATAATATTAGTTATAGTTTGACTCTTACCAGAACCAGGAGGTCCCTCCAATACAAATGATTCGCCACGTGATGCCATCTTGATAGCCTCAAGCTGACTTGAATCAGCATCTACTACAGGATAAATTGAATCATTTCCTAATACATAAGGAATATAATCATCACCTAATAATGCTTTAACATTATCATTAGATAATACATTAGATATATTATCTGTTAAATCATTATACATATTCATCTTTAAGAATGAATATTGACCTAATGACATTTGATTAATTATTTCCATATCTTTATTTATGGCTTTAGCCATTTCTAAAATATAAGAGCTTAAATTATCTTGCTCTTCATCATAAGGCTTTAAATTAATTTTATAATTAGTTTTTAAATAATAAGCAAGTGTTGGGTTTAGAATAATATCATTATCAGCTTCACTAATTTTATAAATACCTTTATCAACACTCATGTTTACAGGGATTAATAAAATAGGAGCTAAAAATTCTTCATTTTTATCTTTATATTTTAACATATAAAATGTTATATAAAGTGGATTAATACCACGTTCAGATAAATAAAATTCATATTCCTTATGAATTGATTTTAAGGTTTTATCTATTGTATATCCTCTTTTATAAATTAATAGCTCATTTGGCTTCATTAAATTAAGACAAATATCCTTAACCTTTAAATCAGAATAATTTAAAACATCATCTTCTTCTTTATTAATGATTAAATCGTTATGATATTTTTTTAAGACATCATCAATAATTGGTAATTTATATACCTTACCAGAAGTGATATTATAAAAAATTTCTTCTAAATTATCATTTAAAATATTAACAGCCTTTAAGCCACTATCTTTATAATTTATTAATCTATTTCTTTTAGATAAATCTAATAATTCTTGTGCAATCTTTTTTAATTTCTTTTCCATAAGCTAAAACATAGGGGCAAAAATATTTAAAATAAAAGCCAATAGCTTTTGATACCATGGACGCTTTTTCCACATTTCAAAAGTTATTTCTTCAGATTTTAATATAGCCTCATCGAAATCCTTTCCCATTTCTTCGCTTATTTTTTTATCAATTATAAACGCACCGCATTCATAATGTAAAAATAAGCTTCTATAATCCATATTAATTGTACCTTGGAAGGCATATTCATCATCTACAATAATATTTTTTGCATGATTAAATCCTGGTAAATATTCATATATTTTTCCACCAGCATTTAATATTTGGCGATAATTAGCCCTACCCATATAAAATGCTGATCTTTTATCAGGAATCTTTGGCATTAATATTTTAACATCAATTCCTTCTTTAGCCTTTAATGCAATTTGTCTAATCATTCCATCATTTAATATAAAATATGGAGTTGATATATATAATTTTTTATGGGCAGATGAAATAATTGATGAGAAAAAATCATATGCAGTATTTCCATCAAGTGCTGGACCATCACCAAATGCCATAACAAATGTATTATTTTCTATATTATGCTTGTAGCTAAAATAATCATCAATTAATAAGCTCTTTTTAGTTGATGTTTCCCAGTTTTGATTAAAAATATAAATAAATGATTTAACAATATTACCTTCAAATTTAGAACAATTATCACGCCAATGACCAAAACGCTTTAATTCATTAATATATTCATCAGCTAAATTATCTCCACCACAATATGCAACCCTACCATCAATTACATATATTTTTCTATGATCTCTATTATTGATAACTGGGTTAAGATTCATACCAACTGGCTCATAATTAGAAATTTCACAATTAGGTATTAATGATAATTTTTTAATAAATTTATGATTAATTACTCTAGATGAACCAATTGAATCATACAATATTTTAATCCTTACACCCTCTTGTCCTTTTTTAAATAAAACAGGGTATAATCTATCCATCAATTTACCAGGGGCAATAATAAAATATTCTATTAATATAAAACTTTTTGCTTTATTTGTTTCAATTAATAAATCTTCAAATTTTTCTTCTATTGTTTTAAAGAATGTAACATTAATATTTTTATTAACAGGGGCAAAAATATTTTTTTGAACAACCTTAACAATATTTGATGCTTCCTTATTATATTCTTCTAATTCCTTTAAATCATCCTCATACCAAATGATTTTAGCATCCTCTCTAAATCTTTTTCTTTTTCTACCATTATTTCTTCTAGAAAAGCTATTAATAGTATATAAAATAATAAATGGTAAAGGGAATAATAAAATTAAAATAGACCAAGTCAATTTATAAGCTGTTATCATTGGCTTATAAATTATATAAACAACATAAATTGCACTAATTATTTGTAAAATTAAATTAAAATATTTAAAGCCATTTAAATAATTAGTAGAGATAACTGAAATAACAATTAACGCAATTTGAAAAATAAAAAAGATGAAGGAAATGAAATATATTATAATCTTCTTCCATATTGGAAGACTCATTCGTTCATTTAATGTCATTTCCTCTCACCTCTTTTTTTATAATAAATAGTCTAAATTTGATATATCAATATAATCTTTTGCATATTCAGGATATAAATATGCAACAAAATCATTGTAATCTATAAATGGATTTCTATTTCCTTGAATTGAATAAACAATTTCATTTCTTTTTCTTTCAGCATCTGAAACAGGATCTTCATAATTCCATTTAATTAAATAATATAGATCTCCTAAATAATAAGAACCAGTATATGGTTTTTTATTATCACCTTTTGAGCTTGTTAATTCTAAATCCAAATCATCGCTATCTGTATATGTTGCGCCATTATATTCATAAGATGTATAATCATCAGCATCATATCTTACGCTCATATAAAGCATTGCACGAGCAATATCTCCCTTAATTGAATCTGCAATTTCTTTTCCACATAATGATTGTAATTGAGTATCATTAAAATCATCACTACCACGTTTAGCATTTATTTTCTTTTCAGTTGCTCTTAAATGATGAATATCATTGTGAGCAATTGCTTCATTATTTTTAAAGCCTTTTGATTGTGGATATAAATGCTCTCTATTCCAAACAACATTAGCACTACTAGAGCCATCCTTATCGTTTTTTGGAATTGATACATTTGAATAAAAACAAATTATATTATTTGAATTATTAGGATCCTCATCAGCCTTTTTTAAAGCATCCCAGCATCCTGGTGTATAAGATAATCTATTTTTATGGCTTTGTTCAAGTAAAGCGTGTAATTTCTTTTTAAAATCATCCTTACTATCTAAAGCTCCAGCAATAGATTTATAATAGCTATTATTTAATTCTAATAATTTATTACCATCCTTATCAGATATATATGTATCTGTTATAATATTTAAGTTTTTATTATTCTTAGCTTCTTCTTTTTCACAAGAAGACATTGAAAGAATAAATAAAGGTATAGCAAATAATAAATTTAATTTTTTCATAAAAAAACACCTTATTCTATATATTTAATATTATATATTAAAAAACTCAAATAGTATATTAACTATAGAATATTTTTTTATTAAATTCAATATTAAAAAGAGAAAAACAACATTTGTTATTTTTCTCTTTTAAAATCAATTCAATATAAAATTATAACATTTTAGATTTATTATTTTCATAATCCCAATAAGGATCTACTTCACCATTTAGTCCTAATTTATTTTCTTTAGCATATTTTTCTGCCTCAACAAAGAAATTATAATAAGGACAATCTAAATATTTAATAAAACCATTAAATACTAATGTAGCTGTTGAATAACCATGCTTAATAGTATCAAAATTAACTAAAGTAGAATCATTTCCTTTAACAACAAAAACAAATCCTAGCATTCTACCATAATTTTCAACCATTGCTTGTTTAGCATTAGATTGAACATAAATATGATCAGCCTCATCTTGAAGCTTTGCAGTATTTAATTTAGCTGGCCAACCAAATAATTCAACCTTTTTATTTTGAACCTGTGTTTCAGGTGTATCAACTTCTTGATATCTTACCTTTCCACAATAAAGGCCATCTTTAGTATATAAATCCTTCATATATTCATTTACATTAGCTTCTTCAGGGAAAATGAAATATGATGTATCTCCATCAATATTTCCATCTAATGTAACCTCTACTGCTCCACCTGTACCAGTATAAGATGTTACATGCTCATAAAAATCAATATCTAAATAATCTTCAACAAATTTAGGACCTGCAAGTAAATCATCTTTAGTTACAGAATTTTTAAAATCACCTAAATATTTAACAGCATCTTCTGGATTATAATATAAATAATCATCTGTTAAATTAAACTTAGATGATGGTGTAGTCATCCAAGTTTTTCTTATGAATGCTAAATTCATATTTTGATTTCTAATACCTAAAGAACCAATTACATCTAAATCAGTATCCTTATGCATTAAAGAAATACCTTCTTTTCCACCAAAAGATAATGTTTCAGATTTTAAATCTGCCTTATCTAATAATTCCTTATCTGCAGATTTATTAACAATAACAAAAGTCTTTTTAGAAGCGATTGTACCTTCTAAATTAACCTTAGTTGTAGGCGCACCTGCCTTATCCTTTATTGCATAAATACCAATGCTATAATCAGCTAAATTAATTTCTTTATCACTATTATTATAAATTTCAATTGCTTGATTAGAATCACTACCAGCAATATATTCAGAAATCATTATATCTTTACTTGCACCATTATTATTACAACCAGCAAGAATAGTTAATCCTAATGCTGATAAAGCTACTACAAATATTTTTTTCATATAATTTTACTCCTATCCGTAAAAAGTGTAGTAATATTATAATACAAAATTATAATTAAGAAAAGAAAAAAAGAAAAAGTCCTTTTTATGATTTGACAAATTTCAAATCTAAAAGGACTTTTATTTTAATTATTTACAATAATTTTATCAAATATTATTTTTTAAAAAATTATTAAGCAGCATTCTTAACAACGCTATCAGCAGTTAAAGTAATTACTTGGCTATTTCCGCTATTTACAGAATAAATACCCTTAACAGTAATATTATCACCAACAGCAATTACCTTAGTAATATCAGCTTGATTTCTTGATAAGTATACTAAGATATCCTTTGTACCAACTGTAACAGTAACAGTTCTCTTATTTTCAGATAATTCCTTAATAGTACCAGTGAATGTTACATATTGAGCTTGTAATGCATCTGTAACTGTAGGAAGTTCAGTAATAGCTGTAGGTTCGACAACTGTACCATCTTCAACTTTTAATAAATCAGCATCTGTTAATTCATGAACGCCACCAAATACTTTCTTTGCACCAGATAAAACAACCTTCTTACCAGCAACAATTGCAGCTTTTTTTGCATCATCATCTAATTTCATATTGTAAACATAATAAGCATTACCCTTAGCATCAACAACTGTGAAGTATGCAAAAGTTCCTTTAGAACCAGTTTCAACATCAACATAAGCAACTGTACCTTGAATAGTTACGCTTTCGCCATCAGTTGCCTTTAAGTATGCAGCATGATTATCAACAACGAAATCCTTAACTAGCTTTAATGTCTTTGAGGCTGTAAATACTGTTTCACCAGCTGCATTCTTAACAGTTAATGTTACCGTAACTGTTTCATCAGCTGTAACTTTCTTAGTTGTTAACTTAGAAGTTGTATAAGCAGGAACTGCTTTAACTTCTTTAGTTGTTTCAGTTGCAGCTTGAGCTTCAACTGCAGGAACATTATTTACAGATACAACAGCATTTTCACTATTAGAAGTCCATTCAGCTGTTAAACCAGCATAGTGTTCATCACCATAGTAACCAGCTTCATATAATGAAGAAGGTAAAGAAATAGTCTTAACACCATAAACCTTAGCAGGGAATGTAACTTGAGATAATAATGTTA
>JAFXUP010000142.1 GCA_017524905.1 Acholeplasmatales bacterium
ACATCTCAATCCTATGCAAAATTTACAATTAGTTGTTGAGGCTGCAAGTCGATATTCAAATAGAATTCCATTGAATGAATTAGTAAAACTTTTTGAAACTTATGGTAATAATAATGGTCTTTTCATGTTCTTATCAAGAATAATAAATCAAATTCAAGATCCAGAAATTGTATTTAAATATATATGTTCAGGTGTCATTACAAATAACTTCCAAGAAGTATGTAGAGTTGTTAAAGAAAACGATATTTATGATCCTAAAAAAGTCTTAGAATTTTTCTTAGACAAAAGACTAGTAGATCCCAGACCTTTTATTATTTTATGTGATAAGCATGATTTCATTGAAGATTTAACAAAATATTTATATAAAAATAAATTAACTAGATTTCTAGAAAACTACGTATTTACAGTCAATCAAAAAGCTTGCCCAAGAATTATTGGTACTTTACTTGATGAAGAATGTGATGAATCATATATTAAACAAATATTAAATACTGTAAGAGGCTCTTGTCCAATTGAACCCTTGGTTGAGGAAATGTTAAAAAGGCAAAAAATTAAATTAATCCAAAAATTCTTAGAAGACAGAGCTGATGAAGGAAACCCAACACCAGCCTTACACAATGCTTTAGCTATGATTTATATTGAAACCAATAATAATGCCAAAGACTTCTTAATGAATAATAAATATTATGACCCAAAAGTAGTAGGACAATATTGTGAAGATAGAGATCCTCAATTGGCTTTATTCGCATATAAAAAAGCTGCAGGAAAATGCGATGAAGAATTAATTAATTTAACAAATAAAAATGCAATGTATAGAGCTCAAGCACAATATTTAGTTGAATCATTAAATCCTGATTTATGGAGAAAAGTATTATCAGAAGATACAGACCATAAAAAAGCAGTAACTGATCAAGTTATTCAAGTTATTTTACCACAAACAAGAAATCCAGATGAAGTCAGTGTTACTGTTAAAGCTTTCATTGAAGCTGGATTACAAGCTGAATTAATGGATTTATTAGAAAAATTAGTTTTACATAATAATGAGTTTGCAAAAAATAAATCATTACAAAATTTATTAATTTTAACTGCTATAACTACTGATACTTCTAAAGTCAAATCATTCTTAAATAGATTAGATGAATATGATGGAAATGACATTGCAGTAAAATGTATAGAAAATAATTTATTTGAAGAAGCATTCCTTATTTATGATCAAAAAGTTAAAAACCCTGAAGATGCCATTGATGTCTTAATTAAAAATATTAATGATTTAAAAAGAGCTGCAATTTATGCTGAAAAAATAAATACTCCAAAAGTTTGGGGAAAATTAGGTAGAGCCCTCTTAACTAGTGGTGATGTTGAAGGAGCAATTGATTCTTTCATTAAAGCAAATGATTGTGAAATGTATCATGAAGTTATAAATGAAGCCGAAAAACAAGGAAAATTTGAAGAATTAATTAAATTTTTGACTATGGCTAGAAATATTAAAAAGGATAAATTTATTGATGGTGAATTAGTTTATAGTTTATCAAGATGCAATAAATTGCCTGAATTAGAAGCTTTACTTAGTCAATCTAATATAAATGATTTGAATAATATTGCTGATAGATTGTTTGATGAGAAAATTTATGAGCCAGCTAAAATAATATATGAACATTTAGGAAATAATGCAAGACTTGCCAGTTGCTATGTCCATTTAAAAAATTATACTCAAGCATTATCAGCTGCCAAAAGATCAAATAC
>JAFXUP010000143.1 GCA_017524905.1 Acholeplasmatales bacterium
TCCTCCTTAATTCTTTCTCTTGCGATTGCAAGCATTAATTTAATTCTATTTTCTTGATTTACCTTTGTTGCAGATGGATCATAATCAATCGCAACAATGTTTGCATCTGGATGAATTGATTTAATCTTTTTCATTACGCCCTTACCACAAATATGATTTGGAAGGCAGCCAAATGGTTGAGCACATACAATATTACCATAGCCAATTTCAACTAATTCCATCATCTCTGCAGTTAAAAGCCATCCTTCACCCATTTTAGTACCATGAGATAAAACACCTTCTGATAAATCTTTTGTATGAGAGAAGTATTTCATTGGTGTAAATTTTGTTTTAGAGATTGAATCTATCATTAATTTTTCTCTTTTTCTTAAATATTTGATTAATATCTTATTTAAGATAGCACCTTTTAGGCTTGTATGATAAAGCTCTCTATCATATAAACCATTATATAAAGAATATAAAATGAACCCATATAATCCTGGTACCATAACTTCAGCATGTTGTGATACTAAGAATTCTTCTAATCTATTATTTCCTAAAGGTGCGTATTTAACATAAATTTCTCCAACAACTCCAACCTTTGGAATTGCATGAGATAAATCAAGCTCTAATGAATCAAATTCTTTTGCGATATATTTAATATTTTTCTTAAGATATCTTAATTGATATCCTTTATTATTTTTAAATTGTTCTAAGATTTCTTTTATTAATCTTAAAGCTAAATCATGAGCACTACCTTTATTAATTTCATATGATCTTGTCTTATTATGTAAATACATAATTAAATCACCATATGTCATTGCGGCAGCAACTCTTCTAATTAATGGTAAAGTAATCTTTAATCCACTATCCTTTTCAAGGTTAGAAGCATTTAAAGATACAACTGGTATATAGCTATATCCAGCCTTTTTTAATGCTTTTCTTAATAAGTGAATATAATTAGAAGCTCTGCATCCTCCACCTGTTTGAGTTATTAATAATACAACTCTATCTAAATCATTTCTATGATTTAATGCATCAATGAATTGACCTATAACAAGTGTTGCAGGATAACATGTATCATTGTGTACATATTTTAAGCCCTCTTCAATAACCTCAGGGCCTTCATTATGTAAAACCTCAACATTATAATTACATTGTTTTAGGATTCCTTCAAAAAGTGACATGTGAAATTCAAGCATAGAAGGAATTAAAATTGTATGAGTTTTACGCATAGAAGCAGTAAATTTAGGATATGTTATTTCATCAATGTTTTGCATTTTCATCCTCCTGCTTCAAAGCGGCAAATAAGCTTCTAAGTCTTATTTTGACTGCGCCTAAATTTGTTATTTCATCAATCTTTATTTGAGTATAAATTTTACCATGACGCTCTAAGATATCTTTGCATTCATCTGTTGTTACAGCATCAAGTCCACATCCAAATGATACTAATTGAATTAGATTAATATCGTGATGCTCTGTGCAATATTTTGCAGCTGCATATAATCTTGAATGATATGTCCATTGATTTAATACACCTGTTTGGAATTTAGTAATTTGATCTGAAATTGAATCTTCAGATACAACAGTAACACCAAATCCAGCAATTAGCTTATCAATTCCATGGTTAACCTCTGGGTCAACATGGTATGGTCTACCTGCTAAAACAACGATTGGTAATTTATTTTCTCTAGCTTTTTTAATGAAGTCTCTTCCTGTTAATCTTATATCAGTTAAATAATTATCATATTCATTATAAGCTAAAGAAGCAGCTTCTTTAATTTCAGATTTAGTAATACCCTTATAATACTTTTTTAATAATTCATAAATCTTATTTTCAAATACCTTACGATTATGAATTGAAATAAAATCATGAATAAATGTTACAGAATCAATTGTACCAACATTGTTTAATATTTGTTGTGGATAATATGCTACAACAGGACAATTGAAATGATTATCTCCTAAGCCTTCATCAATGTTATAAGTCATACAAGGATAGAAGATAGTAGAATAGCCTTCTTGAATTAATTTTTCGATATGACCATGAACTAGCTTTGCAGGATAACAAATAGTATCTGATGGGATTGTATTTTGTCCCATAGAATAAGTTTTATCTGTTGAAAAGCCACTTGATACAACATTGAATCTTAATGTTGTAAAGAATGTGTACCAGAATGGGAATAATTCATACATATTTAAAATTAATGGAATAGCTATAGTGCCACGCTTGTTTTCAATTTTATCTAAAGGTTTATATCTTGATAATTTATCTCTTATAAATTCATAGATATTATCACCTTTTATTGTAGCTTTTTTAGCTAATGGCTTTTCGCACTTATTTCCACTAATAAATTTATTTGGATTTGAACCAAATGTATTTATTGATAATAAGCAATTATTATTACATCTACCGCAATTTACATTTTTAACTTCATGCTTAAAATTCTTTAATTCATCCTTTGTAATTGTAGTAGTTTTTTCTATATTTAAAGATTTAGCATATAAAGCAGCACCATATGCTCCCATAAGACCTGCAATATTAGGACAAACTACATTTAATCCTAATTCACGTTCAAATGCTCTAAGTACAGCTTTATTTAGAAATGTACCACCTTGAACAACAATATGCTCACCTAAAGCTTTCTTGTTTGGAGTTCTAATAACCTTATATAATGCATTCTTAACTACAGAAATAGAAAGACCTGCAGAAATGTTATCAATTGTTGCTCCATCCTTTTGAGCTTGCTTAACACTTGAATTCATAAATACAGTACATCTAGAACCTAAATCAACTGGCTTTTTAGCCATTAAGCCTAATTGAGCAAAATCTTGGATTTCATATCCTAATGCATTAGCAAATGTTTGTAGGAATGAACCACATCCAGAAGAACAAGCTTCGTTTAAGAAAATATTTGATATAACATTATTTTCAATTTTAAAGCATTTAATATCTTGTCCACCAATATCGATAATAAAATCAACATTTGGCATAAATTTTTTAGCTGCAGTATAGTGAGCCATAGTTTCTACTAAGCCACCATCTAGGTTAAAGGCATTTTTAGCTAATTCCTCACCATAGCCTGTAGAAGCAGAAGCCTTAATTTTTAAATCGGGATATTTATTATATAAATCATCAAAGATTTGCTTAATAACAGAAACTGGGTTTCCTTTATTAGGTTGATAATGCTCAAATCTTATATTTCCATCTTCATCAATTAAAACAAATTTTAAAGTTGTAGAACCAGAATCTATACCTAAATATAGATTTCCTTCATATCCTTCAAGTGGATAAGTTTCAACTTTATCCTTTTCATGTCTTGTAATAAATTCGTTATACTCTTCCTCATTTGCGAAAAGTGGGTTATTATATTGATATGTAGACTTATTTGAAAATTCAATAAGCTTTTCAATTTTTTCATCTAAATTAACGATTTCTTTTGATGCAAGAGCAGAACCAATTGCAACATAATATAAAGAATTATCTGGGCAAATACCTTCTGTATGTAATACCTTATCAAAACTATTTTTTAATTCTGATAAGAATGTTAAAGGTCCTCCTAAATATGCAATCTTACCCTTAATTTCTCTTCCTTGTGCAAGACCACCGATAGTTTGATTTACTACAGCATAAAAAATAGAAGCAGCAATATCTGATTTAGAAGCTCCTTGATTTAATAATGGTTGAATATCTGATTTAGCAAAAACGCCACATCTAGAAGCTATTGAATATAGCTTTTGATGTTCGATTGCTAAGTTATTAATTTCAGTTATATCTACGTTTAAAAGAGTAGCCATTTGGTCAATAAATGCACCAGTACCACCAGCACATGAACCATTCATTCTAACTTCCATACCGTCAGTTAAAAATAAAATTTTAGCATCCTCTCCACCTAATTCGATAATACAATCTGTACCAGGAATAAGCTTGTTTGCAGCTATTCTTGTTGCATAAACCTCTTGTACGAAGGGGATACCAACACCTTCTGCGATACCCATACCGGCAGATCCAGAAATTGAAAGACAAACCTCGTTAGAATCGATAATATTATCTTCTCTTAATTCTTTAATTTTAGATATAATATTATCCTTTATGTGAGAATAATGGCGTTTATAATCTGTATAGATGATATTGTCATTTTCATCTAATACAACACATTTAATTGTTGTTGAACCAACATCAAGTCCTATTCTTAACAAGGGAAATCACCTCCATTTTCCAAAAAACATAATAATTATATTATTATAAAAATTGAAAGTCAATAAAAAATAAAATAATTTGTAATAATTATAACGCGAGTAAGCTTTTTTAAAACTAAAATAATGTTAAAAAAGATAATAATCCTCATCTTTTGAGGTGCTAATTTTTATTGTAAAAGTGGTGGCTTTATTATATAATAAAGGATGATATATGTTTTAAAAGAGGTAGATTAAATGAAAAAGGTATTTAAATTATTTTCTTTAATGCTAGCTTTAATATCAATTATTACTTTAGCTGCATGTGGCAATAATGATATTAAAGGCACATTAGAGGTTACATCAACATCAACAAAAATTACAGCAACAGCTTCATTTAATAAAAATTCTATTTTAGAAGAAAGCACAACAATTGTTAATGTTAAGCTATATGATAAAGATGTTACTGAATTAATAGAAAAAAAGACAGTAGACTTAGGCACTGAAAAGGTACAAGGCTCTGTTACTTTTGAAAATCTTGATACTGATAATACTTATGTATTAAAGCTTTATGTTTCTTATGGTGGAAATGAATATTTCATCAATGAAGCAACAGTATCTACTACATCAAGTGGTTCATCAGAAGAAAAGCCAATTGAAATTTCAACAGTTTCTGAATTTTTAAGCATTGAAGATGATAAGGATGCTTATTATAAATTAACAGCTGATCTTGATTTTTCAAGTCAAGCAGCAGTTAGCTTATGCTCATCATCTGAACCATTTGAAGGTGTATTAGATGGTAATGGACATACAATTAAGAATTTCTCAATCGCAGTTGGTGAATACGCTGGATTATTTGAATATACAGAAGATGCAACTATTAAGGATTTAAATTTAGAAAATGCATCTATTGAAGTTACATCATCTTGTAAGAATTTAGGTGCATTAGCTGGTTATGCAGTTAATACAGATATTACTAATGTTACATTAGATGGATTTAAAGTTACAACAGGAAGCGGTCCTACAACAACTGCTCAATTTGGTGGTTTAGTTGGTGCAATTACATCACTTTTAACTGCTGATGATGAAAAGAATTCATCAACAATTGAAAATTCAAAAGCATTAAATATTAATTTTGATTTAACTCAAGTTAGACCTTCAACAAATTATTTATTCTATTGTGGTGGTTTAGCTGGAAGAATTTCTGGTGTTACAAAGGTTTTAAGCTCTATTTCTTCAGGTGCTTTAAATTGTAAGGGTAGAAGCTCAAGCGGTACAGCTTATATTGGTGGATTTGCTGGTGCAATTGAATCATCACAGGCTGTATCTAAATCAGCATCATTTGTTACAATTTCTATGGTAAGATATTCAAATACATTTGGTAGATTATGTATCGGTGGATTTGCTGGTTCAAATGGTGTAGGTCAAATTAATCTTGAAGATTGTATTGCTGTATCAGATATTATCGCACTTGCTGATGAAGCAGGTACATCTACTACAGCTAATTTAGCCACAAAAGCTTATATTGGTGGTGTAGTTGGTTTAGTTGAATCTTCACCTAAGGGTGTTAAGAATTGTTATTATGCAAAAGCCAAATTAGGTATTATGGTTAAGCAAGCAGCAAATACTGAAACTACTAATTATGTTGATCAATGCTATGTTGCTGAAACAGTTGCTTATGCTCCATCTACAGTAGCAAATAAGATTAAGGATGTTTATACATTTGATGAATGCTTAGATGTTATTGGTATGACTGAAGTAGAAGTAGCTAA
>JAFXUP010000144.1 GCA_017524905.1 Acholeplasmatales bacterium
ATATTTCATGGAATATTCCAAGATATTTAATTTTGATTATATGAGAAAAAATATTCAGGCACAGGAATATCCATTAGAAGAATATATAGTTATATCTTTATCCGAAATAGATAAGGAATATAACTCACATGACAATATGAAGGAAGTAGGTACTGATGGTGCCCATACATTCTTTTCAACAGTGTCACATGACCTAAAACGTCACTGTAAAATATTCTGCGATTACCAATTAAAGGATCAAGTTCCTTTAAGAATAAGAGGAAACGCAGAATGGTTTATTAATATTAAAAAGAGAAAATTAAAAATGCCACTTATATTGAAGATGTATTATCTTCCATTTAAAGGCATTAAAATAATTATAGAAAAATTAATTACGTCATATGAATTAAAGAAAAGACGTATTAATAAAGAAACCATGAGAAAAAGCTATGGCATTTATAAGCGTAACGATTATAATGCTACATACTATTTCTTAAGAAACTTAAACACAACACTAACAAAAATATGTTGCTGGTTTGAAAAATACCAGTATTTTAAATTAATTGCACTTAAATCTCAAGAAGGAGATGAAAAGGGCGAAAGAATTGCATTTAACATTAATCTATGCGATTTACATATAAATAATCAAAAGCTTTATGATTCAACATTCCTATCATATGCTTATGCAGAAAAGAAAAATATGGATTTTAAAGATATTGAATCATTTACACAGCTTACACCTTCAATTGAAGAATTAAATAAATGCAATTCTAAATTCTACAACAAAATAAATAATTAGTTACAAATATGATGGATCTTATTAAGCAATCCCTTGAAGGAATCCACAAAAGTGGGCTTGTGAAAAGTGGGGGTTATAGTAATACCCCCACTTTCACTCCACTTTTGTACACTTCAAAATGCTAAAAACCGTTGTAGTAAAGCCATTTTAATTAAAAATTAAGGAGTAAAAATCAATAATGGAAAATAAAAGAATAATCATAGACTATTTAAGCTTAACATTTTCACAGGCTTATAATAATCTAACTGAAAGAAATGAAGCATATTTAATACTAGATATATTTAGAGAATATTTCAAATTAGATATGTGTCAAATTGAAGAATCTAATTATGCAGTAAATAATTATAGATATCAATTTATTATTAGTAAATACATAATCCTAAGATGTGCAGGTCCTATGAATGCATTTGGATATAGAACATGTCAGCTAGAGTTAAAAGGTGAAGGCTGTAGAGAATTTGAAAGATTAAAAGAAGGTGAAGCAACCTGGTATGATTTCTTTGAATTCTTAATGAATTTCAATCCAACATTTAAAAGAATAGATATTACAATTGATGACCTATCAGGAAAAGAAATAAAAATGAAATATCTATTCGATAAAATTGAAGAAGGCTGCTATACCTCAATATTTAAAACAGAACCTAAAATTTTAGGGACATTAAAAAGAGGATTAACAATTGATTTTGGTTCACGTAATGCAATGACTGAATTATGTGTTTACGATAAATTAAATCAACAAAAGAACCTAGGGAAAAAGGTTGAAGATGAATACTGGACCAGATATGAAATGAGATTTAGACAAGCTAAAGCAGATTCAGTAGTTTTAGACCTTCTCGATAATTATCAAGATGAGGAGGATAAGGTATATGGAATTAATCTTAAAGCTTTTGCTACTAAAGCTTTATATGCAATGCTTGATATAAAAGAAAAGCTAAGAGAAGATAAAGCTCATTTATGTAGAGAAGCTACAGATTCAAAATGGTTAAAATTCCTAGAAACATCTGAAAAAGGAATCCTACCTAAAGCTCAAACTCGTAAATCTAATAGTGAAACATCATATAACTTCATAATGCCTAAAGCTAAAATAATATTACTATTATGGTTTGTAGAGGCCAAATGTAATAAGAAGCTATTTGAAGAAAGATTGTATCATGAATTATTTACATTATTATCTGATACATCTAGGATGCAGTTAAAAAGATTTAATCAATTTATGGTAGAAAGAAAGCTACCAACTTATACAAATGAATCATTTAATGATTTATTAAAAGAAATATCAAAAATAATTGAAGAAGGAGAATTACCATTCTAATGGATGAATGCACAATTTGGAGAATTAGAAATAAATATAATAATTTAATATTTCCAAAACTACCTGTATTAATAATTAATTTCATAAATGATAATCACTCAAATTATTTGCCATTAATAGAATCTAAAATTATTAATATAGATAATGTTTTATATTTTTTAAGAAATAAACAATTTGAGTCAGAAATAGAATTATTAGATTGGACCATTAGATATATAGAAATGAAGCATGGAATATTTAGAAAAGCTTAATCCTGAGCAATACCAAGCAGTAACAACACAATCAAAAAAGGTATTAGTTATTGCAGGAGCTGGTTCAGGTAAAACAAGAGTATTAACAAATAGAATCCAATATCTTTTAGATAATGGAGTAAATAAAAATGAAATAGTTGCTTTTACATTTACAAATAGAGCAGCAATGGAGATGAAATATAGATTAACAAAATATTATTTTAAAAACATATATACATTCCATTCATATTGTTATCAGGTATTGCAATTTGCTAAGGATGAAATAGGGTTTCAAAAGTTTGATAAGATAACACTCGCAACAGAGGATTATGAATTAGATTTATTAAATAAAATTGCTAATGATTTAAATACAAAAATTAATCCAAAATCATTAATGCAATTTATAACTAAAAGAAAGAATAATCTTAAATATGAATTTAAATCAGTAGATGAAGCAAGAATCTATAATCAGGTATATTTTAAATTTCAGGAATATTTAATGAATAAAGGTAAAATAGATTTTGATGATATGATATCCTTATTTGTAAATAATTTTGATAACATCTCATTTAAGGATGCACTATTAGATGAATGTAAATATGTTCTTGTTGATGAATTCCAGGATACAAATCAAATTCAGTTTGATTTAGTAAAAAAATTATCATCAAAATATAATAATCTATTTTGTGTAGGTGATCAGAATCAGCGTGCGACACGTTCATAAGTGAAAAGCTTATGCACTTAAAAAAAGTAGAACTATTATCTTGAGTTGTGGAATGAGGTAGTAACGCACCGAAACGCACCTTTAATACTCCGCTATGCATATTTAATGCAAATAATAATGTGTATAAAGCGCGGTGAAGTCGGCAGAGAGTTGCCCTAACAAATAATGTTGAGGAAAGTATTCTAGAGGTAGGATATGCAACCTATATGCCGGAAGTCTATAAATTATATATGGCGAGTATGTCCCTAGAAAGGGCTGACAAACCTTTGAAGTAACGAACCTAAACGTCGGAGTTGGTAGAAATGCCATAGGAACATTTGTTCCGTCAAATAGGGTAAAGTAAAATCGTTGGTTATGAAATACCTCATTGTGTTATAGGCACAATAATTTGACAGGTTTAAAGAAGGCGCCTAAGTATAAATGTAAAGATAGAGATAATGGAACGTGGAAAGCCACAAAACATATTGAGTAATTTGCAACTCTAAAATATGGTGATGACGAAGAATAATAAGCATCTTCATTTGTGGTGAGAGTAGAGGCAAGAGCAGTAATATATTTTGTAATGAAATATTAGCAATAGCCTCAAGTCGGAATTTTACAAAGAAAAATGATAATTAAATAAACATAGGTTCTTGTATGACTAATAAAATCAAATTCCATAAGGGAGATGATGACTATGTTGATTTCGGAACCAATAACTACAAAAAGGAAAAAGTTAAGACACGCTGAATATTATGATATGCAAACAACTTTTGACCTCTTATATGAAAGAAGTAAAAATGGTAATGTATTTACTAATTTAATGTCAATAATTACTGCTGAAGAAAATATTAAGTTAGCATATAGAAATATTAAAGCAAATAATGGTAGCAATACTAAAGGTACTGATGGTAAAACTATTAAATATATTTCTAAAATGCCGCAAGATAAATTCTTAAAAATAGTGCAAAATAAATTCAAATGGTATAAGCCACAAAAAGTAAGAAGAGTTGATATACCTAAAGCAAATGGAAAAACTAGACCATTAGGCATACCTACAATATGGGATAGATTAATTCAACAATGTATATTACAAGTGCTAGAACCAATTTGTGAAGCGAAGTTCCACGAAAGGAATAATGGATTTAGACCTAATCGTTCAGTTGAAAATGCAATAGCACAATGTTATAAGATGATAAATCATTATAAGTGCTTTTATGTTGTTGATATTGATATTAAAGGGTTCTTCGATAATGTTAATCACGCTAAATTATTAAAACAAATATGGACGTTAGGGATAAGGGATAAGAAACTAATATGTATTATAGGTGCAATGTTAAAAGCACCTATACAAATGCCTAATGGTGATATAGTTACACCAGATAAAGGAACACCTCAAGGTGGAATATTATCCCCTTTGTTATCTAATATAGTTTTAAATGAGTTAGATTGGTGGATTAGCAACCAATGGGAAACATTTGAAACGAAGCATAATTATAGTGGCAAAGTAAATCGGGACGGGACAATACAACAATCTTCAAAATATAGAGGATTAAGAAGAAGCAGTAAACTAAAAGAAATGTATATTATAAGATATGCTGATGATTTTAAAATATTTTGTAAGAAATATAATGAGGCTAAACGAATATTTGAGGCAATTAAACTATGGCTGAAAGAACGTTTGAAGTTAGATATTAGCGTTGAAAAATCGTGCTTAATAAATTTAAAAAGAAATTATTCAAATTATTTAGGGTTTCGTATTAAAGCAATAACTAAAAGAAAAAAATATATTGCAGTATCAAGAATGACTGAAAAAGCATTTGAAAATACAAAAATAAAACTGAAAAATCAATTAATCAATATTGAAAAACCTCGAACATCTCAAGCGGATGAAATAACCTTATATAATAGTATGGTAATGGGAATACATAATTATTTTAAATATGCAACTTTAATTAGTATAGATTGTAATGAAATACATAAGAGGATTTTAAAAAGATTAAAAGGTGGAATGACTAATCTAGTCAAAAGAGTTGGCAGATTAGATAATCCTATTTTAATTGAAAAATATGGTAAAAGTAAAAATATGAGATATATTAATGAAATACCTATATTGCCCATTTCGTATGTGCAACATCAAAATCCAATGTATAAAATAAAAGAAATATGCCCTTATACTGAAAAAGGTAGAGAGTTAATACATAAAAATTTAGGTGTTAATATTAAAATATTGATGAAATTAATGAGAGAAAAACAATATAATAAATCAACTGCATATATGGATAATAGAGTTTCTCTTTATTGTGCGCAATATGGTAAATGTGCCATAAGTGGCAAAGTATTAGAATATGATGAAATACATTGTCATCATATATTACCTCGACATAAAGGCGGTAATGATACATATAAAAATCTAATAATACTACATAAAGATACTCATATTTTAGTTCACGCAAGTGATGAAACAACAATAAATAAATATTTAAATAATTTAAAATTACAACCGAAGCAAATTGAAAAGTTAAATAAATTAAGAGAGCAAGTAGGAAATAAAATAATAGAATGATTTTTGTAGGTTATAAAGAACGAAATGTGTAAATTTAATTAGGAAAAGTAAAAGGTAAAATTCGATGGAGCGCCGTATGAGGTGAAAGTCTCACGTACGGTGTGGAGTGGGGGAAAAGTTAGAGATAATATCAAATACTTACCTATCACTATTTATATATTCATTTAGATCATCAGATATAAAAATAATAAATGATTTTAAAGAAGAAGCTGATGAAATAATATATCTAAATAAGAATTATCGTTCTGCATCAAATATATTAGAATCTTCAAACAGCTTAATAAAGCATAATCATAATCTAGAAGTAAATATATATTCTGATATACCCCCAAAATTTAAAGTCACATATCATGAGCTACCAGATACATCATATCAGGCCTGGGATGTTACAAACATAATAAAGAATCTAATTGATAAAGGTGGATATAGACCTAATGAGATAGCAGTATTATTTAGAAATAATTATCAATCTACAGAAATAGAATTTGAACTAAGAAAAAATAAAATACCATATACTCTTTATGGTAAAATGAAATTCTTTAAATTTGAGGCAACAAAAAGAATGATTTCATTATATCAATTCTTAGATAATCCTGAAGATTATATATTATTTAGACAAGC
>JAFXUP010000145.1 GCA_017524905.1 Acholeplasmatales bacterium
AATAGCTGTAGCAATTTGGATTGCTCTATCAGGTCTAAAGTTAGCAAATACCACTGAATCGCCATCTTCTACCATACCATTTTTATCAGATACAAATGGTTGAACGAATTCATCAGTAATACCTAAAGCATAAGATGCCTTTACACCTTCAATTGGGTTTTCAAAATATTCACCCTTAGCAATTGTCATTGCATCATAAGCTAATTGAATTCTATCATAGTTTTTATCTCTATCCATTCCATAATATCTACCACCAACAGTAGCTACCTTAACATCACCGTTAGTAATAACATCTTCTAAGAATCCGCAAGCAGATTGAGGATCTACATCTCTACCATCTAAGAATGCATGATAGTAAACATCCTTAATTCCTTTTGAATGAGCAAGTTTAGCAATAGCGATAATATGTGATGTATGAGAATGTACACCACCTGTTGAGCAAAGACCAAAGATATGGAATTTTTTACCATTGTTCTTTGCATTTAAAATTGCTTCATTAATTGCTTCATTATTGTCAAATTCGCCTGATTTAATTGCGTTATTAATTCTTGATAAGCTTTGCCATACAATACGACCTGCACCGATATTCATATGTCCTACTTCTGAATTTCCCATTTGTCCATCTGGAAGTCCTACATATTCTCCTGATGCTCCTAAAGTTTTAAAGCCATATTCAGCAAAATTCTATCAAGATTAGGCTTTTTTGCAATTGAAATTGCATTAATTTGGCTTGGCTTATCTAAACCATAGCCATCCATAATTATTAAACATACTGGTCTGTTTTTCATATTTATTCCTTTCAAATTTATTCAACTCTTCCAAATTTTTTTAAATAAAAATAATTTAATACAGATTCTGCACCAATCCACTTCATCATTGCAGTATCTTCTTCTGGGTATTTATTGTGTCCCCAGCCACCTTTATGCTCCCATAATCCATGAGGAGCTCTGTTATCAATTATATAATCTAATTGATCATCAATTAATTTTTTTAATTCTTCATCATTTAAATATAATGCACAATCTAAAGGTAAAATCTTAGTTGGATCATTATAATCAGTTGAAACTACTTCTTTTGCAAGCTTAATTAGCTTTTCTTCAATTTTAATTTGATCTTCTTTTAATATATTTTCAAATCTTAATGAATTTAAAAAGCTGTTAAATCCAATAAATTCATATTTAGTAAGCTTATCCATTTGATAAAAATCCTTTAACATGATATCAATCATCTTTAAAGCCTTTTTATAATATGCCTTTGTTGGAGCACAGAATCTTAAAGTATATCCTAAAAGTGCTGCAGTAGGACCATAACCAAATAGCTTTCTATTTTCTTCATTATTTTCAAAAATGATATTATGAGCAAAATCATCTGTTGAAGATACATTTGGATTCCATTTGTTATCAATCTTTTCAGCTCTATTATATAAAACATTAAAATTCTTATTTACAATAACTGAAAACATATCATGCTTACATGTCTTATCTAATCCAGCCATAGTCATATATTTAAATCCTTCATAGATTTGGTATACTGAGCTATTAATATTATAATTATCAATATTTAGTCCATTCGCAAATGCACCATCAGTTGATAAATATAATGATAAGGCATCATTCATAAAATCCTTATCCATATAATCAGTTAAGACATTATAAAGACACATATCAACATCTCTAGCACAATCTGTCATTTTCTTTGATATAACAAAATCATCTTGCTTTGATATCTTCTTCATCTTAATCACCCGCCAATTTATTATTTTACAATAATAATTTATAAATTGAAAGAATAAAATAAATATTTTATAATAGTTTTAGGTGATTAATTATGATTACAATGCTTTATTATTACAATTTAAAGAAAATAATTCAAAAAATGCCATCAAATGTTACTAAATCTATGGATTTATCAGATGATGCCATCTTCAATGCTGCAACATTTACAGATTTAGGAAGATTCTTTACTCAAAATCTAATAAAAAAGGATAAATATGCCCTACATAAAAAAATTGAGGGTGAAAAATTTAATGAATTTTTATTTGAATGCACCCAAACATTTAAAAAGGATGTAAATCCTGAACAATTATTATTTATTTATGGTTTTATTAATCACTATTATGTAACAAATCAAATACAAGCATTCCTATCATCTAAAGTAAATAAAAAGGTATCATATGATTATTTAACTAATATGCTTGATTATTATTTTACTAAAGTAAATGATTCATATGATTTAAGTAAGGATACATTATATAAAAAATTTCCAAATGCTTTTACATATACAGAATCAATGGATGATTTAATAAAAAATCCTTTAATTAAAGTATTTTCATTTTTTGGTTCTAAAGAATATTTTACTAAAGCAATGCTTCATAAAAAAAGATATTATAAAAGCTTTGCTAAAAGGAGTATATTTAAATATATCCCATATAAGATTTATGATATAGTTTTTAATCATAGAGGAAAGCCAAAAGCTAAAAATTATCATTATAATAATAAAGTTGATACAAAGATATTAAATTTCCAAAATAAGCCTTATTTAGTTGGAGATGAGACATTTAAATACAATGTTAAGGAAGTCCTTGAAATTGCCTTAAAAGAGTCATTAGAATTAATAAAAATAATAAATTCTTTCTTCTTTAATAATGAAGAAAAAGAATATAGAAAATTCTTTAATATAGAAAAAGACCAAAAGATTTAATTCTTCTGGTCTTTTTTCCTTTCATTTAAGATTTTTATTGCCTCTTTAGCTACAATATAATCTCTTTTATGAATAATCTTACCAACATTTTTAACATCAAATGTTTCATACATATTTAAAAGCTTATCAATATCATAAAAGATTATTTCTTTAAATAAATTTCTTTCATAATCTAAAAGATGTTGCCCAACAAATTTTGTGGCATGAGCTAAATAAAAATGCTGTATATCTATTCTTTTTAATAAATTATATTGATTAGAAATAATTCCAATTGGTCTAATATTATCTATTTCATAACCTATTTCTTCTTTTATTTCTCTTTTCAAGGCTTCAATTTCATTTTCACCCTTTTCAATTCCTCCACCAGGAAATTCAAAATGGTCTCTATCTCCAAATTGATCTAAGCCTTTAATATGAATTAGGGCAACCTCTCCTAAATCATTATAGATAAAGCCCCTTACAGCATCTCTTAATCTATATTCAACGAAATCTTTTTTATAAATATTATCCTCAATTAAAGGATGTAAAATCTTATTTTTCATATGAACCTCAAATTTTAAAAAGACCAGCTATTCTGGTCTTTTATCATATATTTCTTTTAAAGAATAGTAACCTAAGCTATTTAATATTAATTCATCTTTATACTTTTCATAAAAATCTTCTTTTATAGCAAATGAATCAATTCCAATTTCCTTACATTTTTTTATAACTAAAGGTGAATCATCTAAAACTAGTGTTTCATGCTTTTTTAAATTATATTTTTCAAAAATATAATCGAATGCATTTCCTTCTTCTTTAGATAAATTTAATGATGATGCTGAAATTACATCAACAAAATATTTTTTAATATCCTTATGATTTACAGAAGGCTGAATTAATTCATCTACTGCAGCAGATAAGATAAATAAATTTTTTCCTAAGGAATGTAAATAATTTATTAAATCAAATGCTTTTTCCTTTAGATCAACATAACGATATTCTTCATAAATCCATTTTTTCATTTCTTCAAAAACTTCTTTTACGCTACCAGCTAAATTATATTCATTCTTTAAAGCCTCTGCAGCCTCTAGACTTTCAAAAAAGAAAACTCTTTTATCTAAATCTTCTTTAGGATTTAATCCTTTATATTTTATAAATTCAGATGGTCTTGAAATCCAATAAGGCATTGAATTAACAAGTGTTCCATCAAAATCAAAAATATAATTTTTATATTTTAAAAATTCCATTATAAAGCCTTTGAAGGAACATCTAAATATATTTTTTCAATATTGAAATGCTCACGCTCTTCTTCAGTAAATACTGAAACTAAAATATCATAACAATCAACAATTACCCAGCCTGTTTCTTTTCCTTCAATGCTTCTTACCTTAAAGCCAGCTTCTTCAACATCCTCTTTTAAATAAGTTGTTACAGCTGACGCTTGTCTTAAAGATGAAACAGATGCGATGATCATTTCATCATAAAAAGGAGATTTTTCCTTTGTATCAAATGCGATTATATTAGTTGCTTTAACTTTACCTAAAGCATTAACAATTACTTCTTCTAAATTCAAAATTTAATTCCTGCCTTTTCTAAATATTCATTATAAACCTCTAATTGTCTTGGATGAGGATTTTCATGCTGTTCTAAGCAATGCTTCATTGTTTGTTCTAAAGAATAAACAATTGCTTGATTAAATTCTCCATCTAAAAGCATTTCTCTTGCTTTTATGCATGCGGCATATTTTCTATTTTTTTCCGTATAATCAGAAATCATTATAATAGCCTCAAGCTTAGACATAGAAGGTCTTCCAAAAACATGATTATATATTGCATTAAAGATATCTTCATCATCACCTATATTATTCTTATAAAAATAAGCTGATCCATAGGCATGATATAAGAATGGATATTTTTCACATTCAAATATTTCTTCTTCAGTTAATAATTTTTTAACATCTTCAATATCATCATATTTACAATAATCATGTAAAATAGCTGCAATTTTAGCTTTTTCTATATCTTGTCTATAAATACCTGCTAAATATTCAGCCATTTCAACAACTCCAAATGAGTGTTCTAATCTATCTTGATGCTTACCACCATAATGGTTAATAAGCATTTCTTTACATTTTTCGTATAATTCCATCAGTTTCAAATACCTCTGTTCCTGATATAGTTGAAAGTTCTATTTTAGCTTTACCAATTATAGAAATAAAACCAAATCCTGAAAACCAAATATCCTTTTTACATCTTCCATCAAAATTAAATGATTTTTTCATATATTTAATATTTTTAATTTCATCTAATGTTGGTGGATTTAAAAGCTTACCTAATTCATTATTTAAAACTCTTAAAACATTTTCTGTTTTAGAGCGTTGAATATATAAATCATCAGATGTATATAAAATAACAGATAATTTATCACATTCAATAAAATCAATTCTTGCTAAACCAGCAATAAGTAAAGAATTACCTTTTGTTATTTGATATGTTTTAGGTCTTAATTCCTTATTAGGTATTATTTTTTTATAGCTTATAGGCAATAAATTATTTAATACATCATGCTCATTAATTAAGCCTGGAGTATCAATAAATGATTTTCCATCTTCAAAAAATGGAATATTGATTTTATTTAAGGTTGTACCTGGAATAACAGATGTTGATATAACATCTTTAGTAATTGATGTATTTCTTTTTAATAAAGCATTTATTAAAGAGGATTTACCAACATTAGCACAACCAACAAAATAAACATCTCTTCCACGTCTTGCTAAATCAATAATATGCATTAAATCATCAATAAAATAGCCTTTAGCAGATGATACAACAGATATTGCATCTACCTTAAAATGAATGTTTTCACATTGCTTAGAAATCCAAGATACTATTCCATCAATATTAGTTGATTTAGGAAATAAATCATATTTATTAACAACTAAAATAACATTTTTATTTCTTAGTTTTTCAATCATCTTAGGATTAAAAGTAGCTTTAAAGGCAAAAATATCAACAATAAAAACCATTAATCCATTTTGCTTAATAGCATCATCTATTACATTTTCATAATCTTTATTTGAGGCAACAATTTTAGGAAGCTCACTATAATGCATTAATCTAAAGCATCTTTTACAATATTCTGAACTATCTTTTATTTCATTGATAAATCCAGGCTTTGCTTCATCTTCTGTTTGTAAAATTGCCCCACAGCCTTTACATCTTCTTATTATCATAAATTTCCTCGTAATAATCCTTTAATAATTGATTATATTCTTCTTCAAATTTCTTTTTAACTCTTAAAATAGCTTTCTTTTCTAAATTACGATTGATTTTTGTAGGAAGCTTATCACTTGATTTATCAACAGCTTTAATTAAGCAAGTTTTAATACCTACTCTATTACCACCTAAAATATCAGTCATAATTTGATCACCTAAAAGTACAACTTGATCTTTAGAATAGCAACCATGTGCTACTTTATAAATAGCTTTATTTATACCTCTTTTTAAAGGCTTTGTTGAAAACTTAACACAAGGTATACCTAATGCTTTAGCAAAGTTTTCTACACGCTCTTTTCTTGAATTTGAAACAATAATAAATTCAATTCCTAAATTTAAAACCTTATTTTTAAATTCATATAAAGCATCATTAGGCATTTTCTCATTATAAGAGATTAATGTATTATCTAAATCTGTTAAAATTAATCTTATACCTTGTTTTTTCCATTCTTCAAGTGGAATATCATATATTGAATTATAATAAAAATTTGGAATAAATTTTTTAGTCATTTTAAAAACTCCTTATAATGAGAAAATAAGAGCGGTTCATTGAACAGCTCTTATATATTTTAGTTTTTCTTTAATAGTTTAACTTTCATTTCTTTTCCAGCTTCACTAGTAAATGTGAATACTGAACCAACTCTCTTACCAACGATAGCACGTCCTAATGGAGATTCTTTAGAAATCTTACCATTTTTTGGATCTGCTTCACTAGTACCTACTACCTTAAATGTATAGCTCTTCTTTAAGTCTACATATTCAACAGTAATAGTTGTATTTTCAATAATCTTATGATTCTTAATAATATTTTCTAATTCAACAATTTTTGCTTCATTTTCAGATTGTGCTTCTCTTGCAGCTGAATAATCAGCGTTTTCAGATAAGTCACCATTAGCTCTTGCTTCAGCAATTGCTTGTAAAATTCTAGGACGTTCAACATCCTTTCTGAAGGCAAGTTCCTTTTCTACTTCTTCTAAACCTTCCTTGGTTAATTCATATACTTGATCCTTGTTAGCCATAATAATAACTACCTCCGTTAACTTTAAATATTATACTTAATTGTTTGTTAAAAATCAATATTTTAATCAATATAAATCTTTATAATGAATCTTTTTTAAAGCTCTATCATATTTTTTAAATCCTGGAAATGCCATTTCACATTTAAAGTAAAAATTAGCTGAATGATCATGATTGAAAAAATGACCTAATTCATGATATAAAACAGTCTTTATATAAACTGGATCATATTTAGCTAAAATTGTATTAAAATCAATTAGATTTTTCTTCCAATAACAGTTTCCAAAATAAGATTTAACAGTTTTATATTTAATCTCAATTGGAAAATCTATCCCATAAATATTTTTAGCTTTAATTATTTCATATGAAATATAATTATTCAAAAAATCCTTATAAAATGAATGGACTATTTTTTTATTGTATGAATCATTATTATTTTTTGTATAAATAATAAAATCATCATCTATAATTTCAACATTATTATAATTAGCATCAATTATTTTTACATTATAAGCTTTACCTAAATAATGAATTATATTAGGCTTTGCTTCCTTTAATTTTGATTTTTCAATTTCTTTAATAATTGCATCAAAATTAATATCAATCATTTTAATTATTTCTTTTTCTTTTAATCTATAAGGTGATGTAAAAGATAAAATACCATCTTTAATTCTTAAAGTAATTTTAGTTGAATTTTTTCTTATTTGTGTTTTGAAAATAAATCTTATACCTTTATAATCAATATAATACATTTTATTCACCAAGTCTTAACATATCATATGGATTAAGCTTTATATCACATTTAAATTTAATATGCTGTTTTGGATGTCTTGCTGCATCAAGTAAATTATTATCTAAGTCATAAATTTCAGCAATTTTAATTGTAAATGAATTTTGTGGTGTAAATACTTCTAATGTTGAATTTGGAGTAAAATAATTTCTTTGTTCAACATAAAGCATTTTTTCTTTTTCATCATAAGATTCTACTATTCCAACAAATTCTTTTGTTGGTACAGTTAAATTTAGGTCATATAATTGTTCTTCAACTGTAGGAAGTCCAAATAAAAAGCCTGTTGATGTAAGTCTATTTTCAGCCTTAGAAATTGCATCCTCATAAATCTTAAAATCTTTAATTTTATGATTTAATTTATATTCATCAATAATTTTTCTATAAGCATTAACTACAGTTGCAATATAATGAAGACTTTTCATTCTTCCTTCAATTTTAAATGAATTTATTCCTAAATCCATTAAAGCAGGAATGGCTTTAATAGCACATAAATCCTTACTTGACATTGCAAAATAATCACCTTTTGGATTATATGTTTTATCATTAATATCTTTTAAATCATAGCACCAACGGCATGAATGAGCACATCCACCACGGTTAGCATCTCTATTAGTCATATTATTTGATAGCATGCAGCGTCCTGAAATAGATACGCACATACCACCATGAATAAATACTTCTAAATCAATATTGGAATTTTCTCTTACCTTTTTAATTTCTTCTAAGGATAATTCACGAGCAAGTACTACTCTATTCATACCTTCTTCTTCAAAGAATTTAACTGCTTCTTCATTTGAAATGGATGCTTGTGTTGAAACATGAGCTTCCATTTTAGTATATTTTTTAACCATTTTTAAAATATAAAATGATGAAGCTATAACTGCATCAACTCCTGCATCATCTAAAGCCATTAAATATTCTTTAATACCATCTGTATCAATATTATGCATAACAATATTACATGTTACATGAACCTTAGCATTATGCTCATGAGCAAATTTACAGCCTTCTTTAATATCTTCAATTGTAAAATTTGAAGCTCTTGATCTTAAAGAAAATTTTAAACCACCAATGAATACAGCATCAGCACCATATAATATAGCAATTTTTAATTTTTCTAAATCTCCTGCTGGAGCGAGTAATTCATATTTCATTTAAAACTCCTCCTTTTGATATACAGAATCTTTATATTTAAAGCCATCCTCTAAATTTAAATTTAAATCATTTAAATTATTAATAGCTTCTTCTTTATTAATTTTCTTATCTAAATAATTTTTATAAATTGTAACTACCTTTTTATAAGTGTCAAAATCAATATCAAATGAATCTAAATAATTATATAAAAAATAATCATCATCTAATAAATCAAGATAAGAAACAATATATGATCTAAATATTTTTGTTCCATTTTCATTTTCTAAAATTGGAAAATAATCATCTCTATTAACTTCTTTTAAATACATTACTTCATTTGAAATATTAATATTAGCCTTTTCTTTATATAAAGATAATAATTTTCTTCTTGAATAAAGCATCATTCTTTTTCCAAATACCATATAAAATAAATTAGCATTAGTTTCATTCTTAGCAAAAATAACATCCTTAAATGGTATTTCTAAAGACATAGCTAAAGCATTAAAGCCTAATGATGCATATAAATTTAAATCTAAATAATTAGTTAGCATTGTTTCTGGATTATAAATTAATTTATTTTCCAATTTTAATCCTTTAGCAATATGATATAATCCTAAATCTGTTATTAAAAATAATGCTTTATCATATTTTAAATAAATATCTTTAATATTATCTAATTCATTTGGATAAAACATTTTATTTAAAGAAATAATAGGAAGTATTTTATTATTTAAGCAAAATGAATAAGCTAAATCTAAATTTAGGTCATCATAGATTATAGAATAATCCTTAGTATTTAAAACTGCTGCATCAATTAATCCATTAAGCTTATTTAATTCTTTCATATTATAAATTGCAGATACTAGCATATATACCTCCTTAAAAGCTTTTAAAAATCCACGAATTAATCATGGATTTTTATTATTTAAAATCTAAAGTTTCCTTTTCCTTTTCCCTTACCCTTTTTAACCTTTGGTTGACCGAAGGCACTATAATTTCCTGTTGCCATTTGAGCTTGCATACGCTTAGCATCAGTTTCTGTCATACCATTCATCTTTTTCATAGTTTGCTTCATATTTTGTAAGGAATCTCTTAATTTATTAATTTCTTGGATTGAACGACCAGAACCTTTAGCAATACGTTCTCTTCTCTTAAAATCCTTATCGATTAATTCAGGATGGCGTCTTTCTTGTTCTGTCATTGAAAAAATAATACATTCAATTTTATCTAAAGCATTATCATCAACCTGAGAAATTGCTTGTTTCATTTTACCCATACCAGGTAAGAATCCTAAAATTTTTGAAATTGAGCCCATACGCTTAATCATTTTAAATTGCTTAAGCATATCATTATAATTAAATGAATCAGAAGCCATTCTTTCAGCCATTGATTTCATTTCATCTTCATCAATGTTTTCAGTAACATTATCAATTAATGATAAAACATCACCCATGCCTAAGATTCTATCTGCAAGTCTATCAGGATAGAATATTTCCATAGCATCAAGCTTTTCACCTGTAGACATAATCTTAATAGGAATTCCTGTCATTTCCTTAATTGATAAGGCAGCACCACCACGTGTATCACCATCAAGCTTTGTTAATATAACACCTGTAATATCAAGCTTTTCATGGAATGCTAAAGCAACATTTACTGCATCTTGACCAGCCATAGCATCTACTGTAAGTAAGATTTCATCTGGCTTTGCAATATCTTTTACATTAATTAATTCTTGCATTAGGTCTTCATCAATTTGTAAACGACCAGCTGTATCAATTAAAACAAAGTTAGCTCCAGCTTCCTTTGCAGCCTTTAAGCCTTCTTCAACAATCTTTTCAGCCTTAACCTTAGTTCCCATTTCAAATACAGGAACATCAATTTGCTTACCTAATGTAACTAATTGATCTACGGCTGCAGGTCTATAAATATCAGCTGCAATCATAAATGGTTTTTTCTTCATTTTCTTTCTATAGAATAAAGCCATTTTACCAACTGCAGTAGTTTTACCAGCACCTTGTAAACCAACTGCCATAACAACAGTCATACCAGATGATTTAAAATTTAATTCTGTTACTTCACTACCTAAGGTTTTTCTTAATTCTTCTCTTACAACCTTAACTACTTGCTGACCAGGATTTAAACCTTTTAAGATTTTTTCTCCCATAGCTTCTTCTTTAATATCAGCTAAAAATTTCTTTACAACCTTATAGTTAACGTCTGCTTCAAGTAAAGAAAGTCTAACCTCTCTTAGCATTTCTTCTATATCATTTTCATTTAGCTTTCCTCTACCTGTGATTCTTCTTAATCCCATTTGTAAACGAGAGCTTAGGTTATCAAATGCCATAATTACTCCTTAATAATGCTTAAAATATTATCCTTAGTTATTTCTTTTTCATCTAAGGATTCTATCTTAGATATTTTATATGCTAATTTTAATTTAGCCTCATAATCAATTAAAGAATTTTCAACTCTTTTTAATTGATCATAAACTCCATTTCTTGAAATATTATAATTAATAGCTATTTCAGAAATAGATAAATCATCAAAATAATAATTTTCAAAATAATCCTTTTGTTTTTCTGTTAAAAGATTACTGTATAAATCATATAATTCAATAAGCTTTTCTCTTTTTTCAAGTTCCATAAACTATTCCTCAAAAAAATCAGCAAATAATCCATATAGATATTGTTCAATATCAAATACTTCTAAATCATCTACACCTTCGCCTAAACCGATATATTTAATAGGAATACCTAATTCATGTCTTATAGCTAAAACAATACCACCTTTAGATGTACCATCAAGCTTTGTTAAAATAATACCTGATACATCAGTTGCTTCCTTAAATGCTTTAGCTTGGCTCATACCATTTTGACCAGTTGTAGCATCAATTACAAGTAATGTTTCATGTGGTGCATCTGGCATTTCTTTTTGTAATACTCTTTTCATTTTAGAAAGTTCATTCATAAGATTAACCTTATTTTGTAATCTTCCTGCAGTATCACAAAGTAGCATATCATATCCTTCATCTTTTGCCTTTTTAATTGCATCATACATTACAGCTGAAGGATCAGAACCATCTGGTTTAGTTACAATATCTACACCAATACGCTTTGCCCAAACATCAAGCTGTGCAATAGCACCTGCTCTAAATGTATCACCTGCAGCAAGTAAAACCTTTTTGCCTTGGTTTTTATAGCTTTGAGCAATTTTAGCAATAGATGTAGTTTTACCAACGCCATTAACACCAACAAATAAAACAACAGTTAAGCCATTTTTATTTATTTTTAAATTGGCATTAACTACTTCTCCATTTAGATAAATTTCAAACATCTTATCTAAAATAATTTCTTGAAGCTCTAAAGGATCATTAATCTTTTTATGATAAACCTCTTCTTTAAGCTCATCTATAAAATCAATAACAGTATCAACACCGATATCAGCCATTATAAAAATTTCTTCTAATCTATCAAATAACTCATCATCAATTCTATCTGATTCTTCTAAAATCTCTTTAAGAGTTGATAAAGCACCTTCTCTTGTTTTATGTAGACCTAGTTTATATTTTTTACTTTTATTTTTATCTTTCTTTTTAAATAAATCAAAAAAGCCCATAAAATCACTCCATAACCTTTGAAATTATAACATAAATAGACGAAAAAAGAAATAGAACGAGTCTATTTCTAAAATTTTGATTTTTTATCTATTATTAATAGTTTCAGGATACATATCATGATTCATTAATCTATTAAAAGCCATTTCTTCATATTTAGTACCCTTAGCGCCATAATTTGCATATGGGTCAATTGATAAACCACCTCTAGGTAAGAATTTACCCCATACTTCAATATATCTTGGATTTAATAATTTAATTAAATCCTTCATAATAATATTTACACAATCCTCATGAAAATCACCATGATTTCTAAATGAGAATAAATATAATTTTAATGACTTAGATTCAACACAATATTTATCAGGAATATATGAAATATAAATTGTTGCGAAATCAGGTTGACTTGTGATTGGGCAAAGTGATGTAAATTCAGGACAATTGAATTTTACAAAATAATCATTTTCCTGATGTTTATTTTCAAATCTTTCTAAAATGCTTGGATCATAATCAAAGCTATATTTAGTTTTAGCTCCTAAAAACTTTAATCCTTCATTAGTTCTATCCATAATCTTACTCCTTATATTTTATTGGATCAATTAATCCATTAGCTATAAATGCTTTTTTTCTATCAATACATGTACCACATTTTCCACAGGCTAAATCATCGCCTTCATAACATGACCATGTTAATTCATAAGGAACCTTTAAATCAGTTCCTATTTTAACTATATCAGATTTATGAAGCCCAACAAAAGGTCCAACTACTTTAACCTTTTTACCACTACCTAAATAAATAGCTTCATTGATTGCGTTTGTAAATTCAACTGAACAATCAGGGTATGCATCATTTGCTGAATCATCCTGATGTGCTCCATAATAAATAATGTCACAATTTTTCGACAAGGCAATTGATGCTGCAGTTGATAAAAATAAGCCATTTCTAAAAGGTACATAAGTTGATAATGTATTTCCTTTAGTTTCTTCTAATTGATCTTTATAATCTCCTAAAGGTATTTTCCTTTCATTTTTAGAAAGTAATGAACAATCTGAATATTCAAATATTTTAGCTAAATCAATAAAGATATGCTCAACATTATAATATGAAGCTATTTTTTTACTAGCTTCAATTTCTTTAATATGCTTTTGTCCATAAGATACTGATAAGGCAACAACATTATCATTACCATATTTATCTATTGCCATAGCTAAAGCAGTTGAGGAATCTAATCCACCTGAAAATAATACTAAAGCTTTCATTATTTTAATACCTCCATAGAAATATTTCCTATTTTAGATACTGTTACAGTCTTACTTCTTTTTTTAATACCACGAGCTGTAACACAAGAATGACATCCTTCAATTCTTACTAATACATCATTTGATTTAGTAATTTTTTGAATTATATATAAAATATCATTTCCAATACGCTCTTGAAGCTGTAATCTTTTAGCTACCATATCAGCAATTCTTGCGATTTTAGATAAACCTAAAACTCTTTTATTAGGAACATAGGCAACATCAACTGTCATATCATACATTAATGCTAAATGATGCTCACAATGAGAAAAAATATCAATATCCTTTACGACAACAACATTTTTTGAATCAGTAACATAGTCTGTATCAAATGATTTATCAAACATTTCTGCAATTTCATCGTTTGTATAATTCATTCCTTCAAAAAGCTCTAAATACATTTCTGCTGCTCTTTTTGGAGTTTCTTTTAATCCTTCTCTTTTTGGATCATCACCTAATGCTAATATAATTTCATTAAAAGCATTTTCTAATCTTTTTTTATCTATCATTTTAAACACCTCTTTTATTAGGGTCCCAAATAATTTTATGAATTTGAAGACAAAGTCTAACATCATTTAAATTATTATTAATTAAAAATTTAACCATATCCTCTAAATTAATCATATTAAATACTGGGCTTAATAAGCAATTTGTTTTATTTTGTAAATTATATTTTAAAATTATAGATTTAGCTTTTTCTAAATCCTCTTTTGTACCACAAACAAATTTAACAGAATCCTTTTTAGAAATAAAATTATAATTTTCTAAATTCATTTTATTTTCCATTAAGGATACTGGCAATTTATAATCTAGAGTATATGATACCTTATCATCATTATAAAAATTAGAAATATCTATTGAACCATTAGTTTCAATTTCTACTCTAAAATTTTCTTTTCTTAATTTTTCAATTAATAAATTAATATCCTTTTGTAAAAGTGGTTCTCCACCTGTTAATGTTATATTTTTAATTTTTTGTTCTTTTGCATATTTAACTAAATCTTCAATTGATTCTTCTTTATATTTAGGATTTTCAAATGAATATAGGGTATCACAATATGAGCATCTTAAATTACAACCTGCAAAACGAATAAATAAGGCAAGCTCTCCTTGACGAAGGCCTTCGCCATTAATTGATACAAATTTTTCAATTACTTGCATGAATACCTCCGCAAATTATTAGGTGTTTCATAAACCTCAACATATGAAACATCATATTTTTTACTTAATTCATCATAAAAATATTTAGAAAAATTTTCAGCAGTTGTTCTAAATGGTACAACTGTTAATTTAAATTTATCATTTAGTAAATTAAATAAATTATCATCTAATGAATTCTTTTCAACAATAAATGTATGATCAAATTTATCACACATTTCCTTTAAATCCTTTTTTATAATATTAAAATCAACAACCATTCCATTATCTAAATCACCATTTATTGCAAGAATTACTCTCCAGCGATGTCCATGGATATTAGCGCATTTACCATTATAATTTGTTAAAAAATGAGCTGCATCAAAGCTTGATTCACATGTTAATGTATACATATTAATTCCTCCAATAAAAAAGTCCCTTAAAGGGACATTTAAAAATAAAAGGAGTACAATTTGTACTCCATCAAAATCAATAATTTAAAAAACTTAAATGTCCTGGTTTTATTTATAGACAGGATGGTACAAGCGAACTGTCTTATTAATTTAGCCCACTTATAATACCATAATTAAATAATTAATTCAATTATTTTTTTAAATTATTATATTCTTCAATTGTAATTAAATTCTTACATCTAGGATAATTTGAGCATCCATAGAAAATATTTCCTTTATTAGCTCCACGAGATGCAACTCTTTTTACCATATGGCCTTTCATACATTTAGGGCAAATTACATTTTCTTCTAAATCTTTTACTTCTTCATCCCTATTAGATGGATATAAATTACCATCCTTATCCTTTAGCATAATTACACCTGGTACTCCAGAAGGAATTAAGGTTGGTTCATCATTAAATGCTGTTTTGCATTTAGGATAATTTGAACATGAATAAAAAGCATTACCTTTATTCTTACCTTTTGTAGCAACCTTTTTAAGTAAATGGCCTGTACCACAAATAGGACAAATAACACCTGTATCATTATCCTCTTTTTCAATTTTTTCTTCCTGTTCAATATATTTACATTTAGGATATGCTGAACAAGCTGTAAATTCACCAAATTTACCTAATCTAATAACTAAAGGCTTACCACATTGAGGACATGTTTTATCAGTCATTATTGGATATAAGGCATCCATATTTTTATTTGCATTATCAAAAAGTGGAACAAATTTTAAATAGAAATTATTAAGCTCATTTATTTTTTCTTCAACGCCTTCAGCAATCTTATCTAAATCTGTTTCCATATTAGCTGTATATTTAACATTAATAATATCTGAAAAATATTCCTTTAATTTATTAGTTGTTAAAATACCTTGTTCTGTTGGAACTAAGAATCTCTTTTCTAAATTAACATATTTTCTTTCTTTTAATGTATGAATTGTTTGAGCATATGTAGATGGTCTACCAATACCCTTTTCTTCCATATCCTTAATTAAAGAAGCTTCTGTATATCTAGATTTAGGCTCTGTCTTTTTATCTAAAATATTAACCTCTAAGCTATTATAGCTTCTTCCTAGTTCAAATGAGGCAATTACATCCTCATCTTCTTCTGATTTACCATAAAGCTTTAAATAGCCATCAAATGCTAAAGTTTTACCTGATGTAACCCAAATAGAATCTGTATTTTCAAATCTAGTTGTTGAAACATTAAAAATCGCATTACTCATTAATGATGAAACTGTTCTTTTATAAATTAAATTATAAAGCTTATATTCATCTGATGTTAATGATTGCTTAATTGAATCAGGCTCTCTTAATACACTTGTAGGTCTAATACCTTCATGGGCATCCTGAGCATTCTTTTGGGCTTTAGTTTTAATAGAACCAACATATCTTTTACCATATTTAGTTAAAATATAATCCTTTGCAGAATTAACAAAAGACTCAGCAAGTCTTGTTGAATCTGTTCTCATATAAGTAATTAAGCCTGTTGGGGCTCCATTAATTGAAACACCTTCATATAGCCTTTGAGCAACCTGCATAGTTTTTGTAGGTGAAAAGCCTAATTTAATAGATGCATCCTGTTGCATAGTAGATGTTGTATATGTTGGCGCACTTACTCTTGATTGTTCTTTCTTTTCTATATCAATTACTTTAAAGGATAATAATCTAGATTTTAATGATTCTAAAATTTTTCTATCCTTAATTCTATTTTTAGAATCAATCTTTTGTCCATTTATTTCTTCTAATTTAACTTTAACACCATTTATATTAGCTTCAAGCTCATAATAATTTTCAGAAACAAAGGCTTTTATTTCTTGTTCTAGCTCAACAATTAAAAGTAAGGCTGCAGATTGAACTCTTCCTGCAGATTTAGAACCAATCTTTTTTTGTAAAAGCTTTGAAAGCTTAAATCCTAAAATTCTATCAATGATTCTTCTTGTTTCTTGAGAATCAACCATTTTTAAATCAATCTTAGAAGGATTTTTTAAGGCTTCCTTAACTGCATTTTCAGTTATTTCATGGAAAGTTATTCTATTTAATGAATTAATATCTAAATTTAATTCCTTCGCTAAATGATAAGCTATTGCTTCTCCTTCACGATCGGGGTCGGTTGCAAGATAAACATTGTTACCCTTACATTCCTTTTTTAAAGCTTCAACAAGCTTTTCTTTTCCCTTCATAATTTTATAGCTTGGAGTAAAATTATTTTCTATATCTATACCTAAACCACCCTTACCTGTAGTGGCTAAATCCCAAATATGACCCTTTGATGATAAAACTTTATATTTATCATCTAAATAATGAGATATTGTAGTTGATTTGCTTGGAGACTCAACTATAATTACATTTCCCATATCTTAAGCACTTCCTTTATGCTTTAAATAATAGGCTAAAAAAAAATGGTTGTCAACAACAAAATTAACACCATTTTCTCTTAAATATATTATATATTTAACTTTTTTTAAATTATTTTTTAATTATTTTTCATCGCTTGTGCCTTGGAATACTTCTTTTATATTAGTATATGGTCCAAAGACTACAAGCTTATCCTGAGCTTCAAATCTTGTATATGGATTAACCTCAACAGGAATATCCTTTCTAGTTAATATTAAAATAATTATATTATATTGTCTTGATATATCTGCCTCAGCTAAAGTCTTATTTTTAATAGTAAGAGGAATATTGTTTAAGCTTACATTCGCAACAGCATATTCTCCATAATTATCTATTAATTTAATTTCATTCATTGAAGATGTATAAATACTATCAATTTTATCTTCTTTAGTCTCAGCATATAAAAATACATCTTTAATTGATTTCATATCTCCAAATACGGCAACGAAATCTCCTTCTTGAAGCATTGTATCTTTAGATGCATCAAGCATTTTATTTTTTCTTTTAACAGATAATACATTTATATTATATTGGCTTTTAAGCTTAGCTTCATAAATTGATTTATCTTTTAATATTAAAGGAAGCTTAGCTATATATATTTCAGCAATAGAAGATTTACCATTATTATCAAGCTCTGTTATTATATTTTCACCATTACCCTTAGATATTCTTCTTAAGGCAATGTGCTCTAATATTTTTCTAATTGGCATAGCAACAAAAGGAAGCTTTAATAAAATGATAATAAATACAAATATACCAAAGGCTATTAAAATAGGCCCCATATCAGCTTGGACTTCATCACCCTTTAAGGTACTAAGCATAGATACAACTAAAGATACAATTAAAACTGAAAATATATGACCTATAATCATACATATAGCAGCAAGCTTTCTTCTTGTTTTATTAGATGTAATTAATTCAGATTCAGTAGTTGTAAAGCCTGCGTTTGTAAATAAAGAAATAGTTTGATATCTTGCTTTTTCTCTAGTTAGGCCTGATGCGGTAAATAAAACTGAAAATACCTCTATTATTAATATATATAATAAGATAAAGGCAAATACCAAAATTAAAGCAACTAAAAGATTCATTTTACCCTACTCCTTATTATCCTCATCACCAAATAAATCTAAGCTTAATTGCTTTGTAAAATATTTAGATACAGGAGCAAATGTCTTTCTATGAATAGCACAAGGACCATATTTTTCTAATGCTTCAATATGCGCCTTAGTACAATAGCCCTTATGACGCTTAAATCCATAATTAGGATATTTAACATCCATCTTTTCCATAAAATGATCTCTTGTTACTTTTGCAAGAATTGAAGCAGCAGCAATTGATGCTGATAAGGCATCACCATGAATAATTGATGTATGAGGTAATTCTAATTCTCCTAAAGGCATTGCATCAATTAAAACGTGTTCTGGTTTTACCTTTAAGCCATTAATAGCTTCAAGCATTCCTTTTTTAGTTGCTTGATAAATATTTAATTCATCAACTTCCTTTTCGCTTACAAAAACAACATTATAAGCAATAGCTTCCTTAACAATTATTTTATAAAGCTCTTCTCTTTTCTTTTCAGTAAGCTTTTTAGAATCATTTATTCCTTTTATTCTTAATAAAGGAGGCATAATACATGCGGCAACAACAACAGGTCCAGCTAAAGGGCCACGTCCTACCTCATCAACTCCACAAACTAGTTCTATTTGCTTATCATATAATTCCTCTTCAAATTTATACAAGTTCTGTTGGTCGCTCATAGCTTATATCTCCAATTCTATTATTTCTTAAATCATTAATAATTAATGTATAGCATCTTAAATAATCGATTTCTTCACCTAAGGTAATACAACCTCTTCTTAAGGCAATATCTTTAATTATTTGATCAACATTTTCATCTTCATCTTTAATATCATATCTAGCTTTTAATAAATGTCTATAATTATTCATTAAAAATTCAACTAAAAATCTAGCAATTTCTTCTGTTTGTAATACCTCATCTCTAATAGATTGACAGAATGCCAATCTTTTAGCAACCTCTTGGTCTTCAAACTTAGGCCATAAAATACCTGGAGTATCTAAAATAAAGAAATCATCATTAATTTTAATCCATGTTTCATTTTTAGTTACACCTGGCTTATCACCAGTTTGAACTGCCTTTCTTTTTGCTAAAGTATTAATTAAAGTTGATTTACCACAGTTAGGTATACCAATAATTATAGCTTTAATCATCTTAGATTTAATATGCTTAGCTTCTCTTTTTAAGAAAACATCATTTAAAGCAATATTGGCATATTTCATAATATTTTTAATATTATAATTTGTAAGGGCATCAATATCTAAAGCTAAAATATTTTTTTCTTTAAAATAATTAATCCATTCAGAAGTTACTTTTTTATCAGCAATGCTAGATTTATTTAATAAAATAATTCTAGGCTTATTACCTACTATTTCATCAACCTTAGGATTCCCACTTGATAAAGGAATTCTTGCATCCCTTAATTCAATTATTAAATCAGCCATATTGATTTTTTCTTTAATTTCCCTTATGGCCTTAGCCATATGTCCAGGAAACCAGTTTATATTAGTTTCATTCATAAAGAAATCCTCCTCATATAATAAATTATTTTTTATTTACAATAAAAATAGTATTTTTCTCAAAAATTCCAAAAGCGAAAGCTAAATTGAAATAAAAAGGCATATTTTTATAAGCTTTAAAGCTTGTTCTTTCTAAGAATTCATCTATTGATAATTCTTCTTTATACCCATAAGGATTTAAAATATAAACCAAATCACCTTTAATGTCAATTCCATAAATTAAAGAATAATGTAAAGTCCAGCTATCATTATATAAAGCTGCCCATTCAAAAGGAACAGGTATACCATTTTTTAAGCTATCATATACTTTAATCAATAGCTCATCTTCTTTTAAATATTTATACATTTTAGTTTGATAATTTGTAAATCTTTTATTCATTTCATTTTCAAAAGATTTACCAGTTGATGTAACAACACTTTTATATTCATCATATAATGATTTTTCAGTAATAGAATCATCACCTAAAAATTTAGCAAACATCTCAATTGTAGCATACCCACATGAAATTTCTTGTTTTACTAATTTAGTATTTTCTAAAACTATAGAATTTGAATAATTATCATTATCCTTTAAATAAGAATAATCTTTCTTTAAATTATTAGTTTTTATTCCATTAATTATTAAAGCACCAATTATTATTAAAAATAACAATGAAATAATTGAACATAAAATAATTAATGCAATTTTTAATTTTTTCATAAATTCTTCCTGAAAAAAATTGCAAGAATTAATCTCGCAATTAAAATTAATATAATATTTCTTCTTCTATTTTATTGCCAAATCTAAATAAAACATGACCAAAAATATCTTTTGTTGATATAGCGCCAAATTCTTCTGAATCTCTTGAATTTCCTCTATTATCACCAAATACTAAAGCCTTTCCTTTAGGCATTGTAAAAGATTTATCAATTTCTTTATATTTTTCACCTAATAAAGTATTATTTAGTTCAAAAACAGAATAAGTATCAAAAGAGGTTAAATAAATTCTTGTATATTCAAATGAATCTATATCAAATACCTTAACTTCTCCATCAATAGATAAGGTTAAATTTTCTGAATTATATTCTACCTTTGAACCATTTTTAGCTATTACTCTTTTAATAAATAATGTTGAATTACTTCTAACATAATTAGAACAATCAAAAGTAACTATATCACCCTTATTAGGCTCTGTATAAAACATATCTGTTGTAATTACTCTATCACCATTTTTTAATGTATCATTCATAGAATCACCTATAACATTACATGGTGTAAAAATAAATACTATGATAAAAAATCCTATACCTATAATTAAATCAATGAATCTTACTAAATCAAATTTTTGATATATTTTAGCTAATGATTTTAATGAATCTATATTATCCTTTGATAACAAATAATATAATAAAATACCAGTTGTATAAAAGAAAAATATAGTCAAGCTTACATATAAAAAGATTGGAATAATAAATGTATTGTTAAATACTAGATAAGAAAAAAGAACGGATCTTTTAATATTAGCATAGCTAATAATTAATAATATTGAAACGATTATTAATGCTATAAATTGATAAATAAATAATTTATTTTTTAATTTTTTCTTATCATTATCATCAAATTCATTATCTATTAATTTGTCTAAAATATCCTTTTCTTTTTCTTTTTTCATAATTAATCTTCTTTACCAAACATTTTATTTAATTCATAAATATCAACAAGGATTTCTCTTCCTTTAGTACCATTTTTAGGAGATACGACTCCTCTATCTTCTAAAATAGTAACAATTCGCTGAGCTCTATTAAATCCTAAGCCAAATGAGCTTTGAATTGAATTTATAGAGCATGTTCCTTGTTGAACACAAGCTGAAGCTATTTCATATAATAGGTCATCTGATTCTTCAACTTCTTTTCTTGAAACAGTAACTCCACCTGCTTGTTGAACCTTCTTAGTTAATTCTTCATGAGAGAATACAAAATCAGGATCATAATTATCAACTAAGAAATCCGCAACTGCCCCAATTTCATCATCTGAAATATAAGCACCTTGAGCACGTTGTAATGGTTGGTCTGTTTTAATTAACATATCACCATTACCTAATAAGCTTTCAGCACCTTGTTCATCTAAGATTACTCTTGAATCTAAGTCTGAAGATACTCTAAAGGCAATACGGCATGGGAAGTTAGCTTTAATTGTACCATTAACAACATCTGTTGTAGGACGTTGTGTTGCTAAAATAACATGCATACCTGCAGCTCTTGCCTTTTGAGCAAGTCTTAATACACAATAATTTACATCATTTGCACATTGCATAATTAAATCATTAAATTCATCAATGATAATTACATAATAAGGAAGCTTTTCAAGCTCTGGGTCAAGCTTTCTTTTTTCATTATAGCCTTCTAAATTTCTAACTCTATTTCTAGCAAATACTTCATATCTTCTATCCATTTCTTCTACAGCCCATTTTAAAGCTTCAGCTGCCATTTGTGGATCATCAATAATAGGTGTAGCTAGATGAGGAATATCATTATAGAATGAGAATTCAACCTTTTTAGGGTCAACTAATATTAATTTTAAATCCTCAGGTGAATTTTTAATTAAAAGTGAAATAATAATTGTATTAATAGAAACAGATTTACCTGATTTAGTAGCACCGGCAATTAAGCAGTGTGGCATTTTAGTAATATCTTTATAAACTAAAGAACCATCAATATTTTTACCTAAAGCTACATTTAATGGCTTTCCATCATTAATGAAATCTTCGTTAACTAAATCACCAAATGAAACAATTTCTCTTTTTTCATTAGGTACTTCAATACCAATTGTATTTTTACCAGGAATTGGTGATAAAAGTCTTAATGATTCAGTTTGTAAATCTAGCTGTAGGTTATTATAAATTGAATTAACCTTTTTAACATTTACACCAGGGGCAAGACCTATTTCATATCTTGTAAAGGCAGGACCTCTTGTGTAATTTACAACCTCACCATCAATATCGAAATCATGTAAAACACGATTGATAACTTCCTTCTTTTCAGTTAAGAAAGCCTCATCATCTTCTGATGATTGAGCACTTTTTTTAAATATTTTTTCATATGGAATTGAATAATCCTCATATTTAGATTTATAAACTTGCTTTTCTTCAACCTTTGGAGGAACTGGATTTGATGTAACAGTAGGTGTTGAAAATTTGAAATTATTATCCTTCATTCTAGAAATAGCTTCTTCAATTGTTTGATTTCTATCAATTGCAGGATTATCAAATTCAATTTCAGGTGCATCCATTTTAGGAACATCAAATTCTAAATTTGAATCATCTATACTAGATTCCATATCTAAATTATAATTCTCTTTTTTAGGAAGAGGATTTTTAGATAGGAATGATGGAATATTAGCTTGTTCTGGCTTAGGCATTTCATCATCATAAGTATTATAATCGTAATTTTTATCATCAAGCTCAATATTAAGCTTAAATTCAGCTTCACTATCATTATAATCTTGAGTAACTTTTTCTTCTTGACGTTGCTGTTCTAAAATAGCTTCTTCTTTTATATCATCAAGCTTACCTTCATCTTCAATAAAGCTAAACATTTTAGTTTTAGAAACTTTTTCAACTTCTTTTGGCTTTGGCTTATTATATTCAGAGCCTGCTTTAATTTCTTCTACAGAATCCTTATTTAAAATTGTAAATTCATAATATTTAGTACCATGACGCTTAATTAATTCCTCATCAGAAATATGCTTATCCTCTTTATTTCTTGCATAATCATA
>JAFXUP010000146.1 GCA_017524905.1 Acholeplasmatales bacterium
AATTTTAATTATTTCAATTTCATTTTTATTAATATTCTTATTAAAGATAAAAAAGAAAGGCTATATGGGTATGCATATGAGTGACCCAGAACCTGAAATCTCAGATTTAAAATTTGAATAAAATTAAAAGGCTATTTAAAAAATAGTCTTTTTTTGTAAATAAAAAAGCCTAAGCTTAACTTAGACTTAGTTAGATGAAATTTCCATAAAGATAGGAATAACAATTGGCTTTCTATCTGTTTTTTGATAGATAACCTCTTCAAGCTTTTCAGATAATGATTTTTTCAAATCAGCTAAATTTAAAACTTTAACCTTTGCCATTTCTTCATTTATGAATTGTTTTGCAATTTCTACAAATGATTTAGTTAATTCTTCAGAATCCTTCATATAGATGAAACCTCTTGAAACTACCTGAGGCTCTAAAAGAAGTTTCTTTTCCTTTGAATCAATTGTTAAAACTAAAGAGAACATACCATCATCAGATAAAGCTTTTCTTTCTCTAATGATTGAACCTGAAACATCACCAATAGAAGTACCATCAATATAAACATCACCAGCAGAAGGTATATGACCTGCAATTCTACCTTCTTGTTGTTCATTAAATGCTACAACATCACCATTTTCTAAAATGAAAATCTTATCTGGATCTACACCTGTTTCAATTGCTAAATCCTTGTGAACTCTTTGCATACGATATTCACCATGGATAGGTAAGAAATATTTAGGCTTTACTAATGAAAGCATAAGCATTAATTCCTTTTTAGCAGCATGTCCTGTTGTATGTGTATCAATGATTGGTGAATTTACAATTACATTACAACCATGCTTGAATAACCGGTTAATTGTTTTATTAACACTTTCTTGGTTTCCTGGAATAGGAGAAGAAGAAAAGATTATTGTATCAGATGGAAGTAATTTGATATGTCTATGAGATCCATTTGCAACTCTTGATAAGGCAGCTAAAGGTTCACCTTGTGAGCCTGTACATAAAAGACATAATTCATTTGGTTTATATAAATCAATTTCTGAACCATCGATAATTGTTCCTTTTGGAGCTTTTATATAACCAGCTTGTTGTCCAACAGTAATTGTTTTTTCCATTGATCTACCGAAAATAGCAATCTTACGATTGTTTTCAATACAAGCCTCAATGATTTGTTGAACTCTATACATATTTGATGCGAATGTTGCAACAATGATTCTATCTTCAATTTTAGCAAATAATTCTTTAATAGAAGCACCAATTTTTCTTTCTGATTCAGAAAAGCCTTCTCTTAATGCATTAGTTGAATCAGCTAGTAAGCATAATACTCCTTCTTCACCTAGTTTAGATAATTTTTCAAATTCAACACCAGGTCCAACTGGAGTTAAATCAATTTTAAAATCACCTGTATGGAAGATTGTTCCTAAATCAGTTTTAAATACAATACCAAATGAATCTGGAATTGAGTGAGTAAGTCTAACAAATGATACTTCAACACCAGGGAAATTGTAAGTAAAGTGAGCTTTAAATTCTATAATAGTAGTAGATGATAAAAGCTCTGGATAATCTTCTAATTTATTTTCAATTAAATCAACTGTAACACCGGCAGCATAAATTGCTGGGATTTTTACTTGCTTTAAAAGAAAAGGAATACCACCAATATGATCTTCATGACCGTGAGTGATGAAAAGACCCTCGATACGATGCTCATTTTCCTTTAAATATGTGAAATCAGGAATTACATAGTCAACACCTAATAAATGTTCATCTGGAAATAATACGCCAGCATCGATTATATAAAGTCTTTCTAAATAATCGATACAATACATATTTTTACCAACTTCTCCCAAGCCACCTAAAGCAAAAATGCCGATTTCTCCCCTGCTTTTTAACTTGTCCATTAATATTCATCCTTTCATATAGAATAAATTATTTATTATATTATACATTATATTATAATTATTTTCAAAGTATGTTATACGCTTTCATTCATATTTTCATTTTTAAGTATTAACTATATTGGAAAAAATATAATTATTATGTTATAATAATTTGCGAATTTTTATGTGAGGTGTTAGCCATGAAAGCAAGTAAAATGTTAATTTCAACATTAAAGGAAGCACCAAGTGAGGCAAAAATTGCATCACATGTTTTATTATTACGTGCTGGTTTAATTAAAAATGAGGTAGCTGGTGTATATAATTATCTTCCTTTAGGAATTAAAGTATTAGATAAGGTTGAAAAGATTATAAGAGAAGAAATGGATGATGCAGGAGCTTTAGAAATTAGATGCTCAGCATTACAACCAAAGGAATTATGGGTTGAATCTGGAAGATGGCAAAAATATGGTCCAGAATTAATTAGATTAAAAGATAGACATGAAAGAGAATTCTGTTTAGGCCCAACTCATGAAGAAGTCTTTACATCAATGGTTAGAGAATTAGTTAAATCTTCAAAATCTTTACCATTAAATATTTATCAAATTCAAACTAAATATAGAGATGAATTAAGACCTAGATTTGGTTTAATAAGATCAAGAGAATTCATCATGAAGGATGCTTATTCATTCGATAAGGATGAAGAAGGCTTAGAAGTGTCATATCAACAAATGTTTGATACATATGATAAGATTTTTAGAAGATGCCATTTACATTTTAGACCAGTTTTAGCAGATACAGGAAACATCGGTGGTAATGGTTCTCATCAATTTATGGCATTATCTGAAATTGGTGAATCTGAAATTGCTTATTGCGATTGCGGTTATGCAGCAGACGTTGAAAAGGCAACTTCAAAAATTGATACATATCAAGGAAAAGAAGAATTACCTTTAGAAAAGGTTTATACACCTTGTGATGGTACAATTGAAGCATTAGAGCGTGAATTTAATTTTAATGCAAAAGATATGAGTAAAGCTGTAATTTATCATGATTTTATGAATGAAAGATTTATTATTGCTTTAGTAAGAGCTGATAGAGAAGTTAATTTAATTAAGGTTGTTAACGAATCTAATTCAAATGAAAATTATATTAGACTTGCAACTGATGAAGAATTAGCATCTTTAGGCTTAGTAAAAGGATTTGTTGGTCCTATTGGCTTAAATAACGATAAGATTGATTTATATGTTGACTTTGAACTTGAAAATCATAAAGGCTTCTTAGTTGGAGCAAATGAAAAGGATTATCATATTAAGAATGCTAAATATGGTAGAGATTTCCAAGGTAAATTATGCGATTTAAGAACTGTAAAAGAAGGCGATATTTGTCCTTGCTGCGGTAAGCCATTAAAGATTGAAAGAGGTATTGAGGTTGGTCAAATCTTCAAGCTTCAAACTAAGTATTCTGAACCAATGAATTGTGTTTACGTTGATGAAAAAGGTCAAAATAAACCAATGGTAATGGGTTGCTATGGTATTGGTGTTACAAGAACTATTCAATCTATTGTTGAACAATTTCATGATGATGCTGGTATTAAGTGGCCATTAAATGTTGCTCCATACCATGCAGTTGTTGTTCCTGTTAATTATAAGGATGATGTTCAAAGAGGCTTAGCTGAAACAATTTATGAATCATTAAAGGCAAATGGTGTTGAAGTTATTTTAGATGATAGAGATGAACGTCCTGGCTTTAAGTTTAAAGATTGGGAATTAATTGGTATTCCTTTCATGATTATTTGTGGTAAGCGTGCAGGTGAAGGTGTTGTTGAATTCAAAACACGTTCTACATTAGAAAAAGAAGAATTAGGAATTAGCGAATCTTTAAATAGAGTATTAGATGCTTTAGAAGAAGAGAAAAAATTTAATGATGCTATCTAATGAAAATGCTCAATTTTGAGCATTTTTTCTTTTTAGTTTGTTGAAACTAACTTTAATAAGGGGTATACTTATTGAGGAAGTAGGTGTGTGTTTTGAAAGAAAAGTATAAAGATCAAATAATTCTAGGGGTAATTATTTTTATATTATGAATTGCTTTAACGTTTGTGGTGGGATATTTTAATCCAAATATTGCTATATTTGTTGTATTTTTAAGCTTATCTATCTTATTATTATATTTGTTAATAATTATTGTAAAAGACATCTCTAATTTAGAAAAAATAATTAAAAATAATAAATAAATTTAAAAATGTGTTTTTTCACATTTTTTATTTAGTATTTATTTTTTTTGAGTTATAATTATATAAAGGGGGAGAATAATATGGAAGAAATTGAAAATTTAAAAAAAGCAATTGATGATGCAAGAAAAATAGTTGTTTTTTCAGGCGCAGGACTTTCAACTAATTCAGGAATTCCTGATTTTAGATCAGCTGATGGATTATATAATCAAAAAGAAGGCTATAAGGTAGCACCAGAAGAAATAATATCTCATTCATATTTTTTTGAATATCCTGAAGAATTTTATAAATTTTATTTTGATAAAATGATTTATCCAAATGCTTTACCTAATATAGCTCATAATTATTTTGCTGAGCTTGAAAGAAATGGTAAGGATGTTACCGTTGTAACACAAAATATTGATAATCTTCATCAAATGGCAGGTTCAACCGATGTTATAGAGCTTCATGGTAGTGTTATGAGAAATTATTGTACAAAATGCCATAAATTTTATCCATTAAAAGATATTTATAATTTAGATTTTAAGGTTCCATATTGTAAATGTGGTGGAATTATAAAACCTAATGTAGTTTTATATGAGGAGCCCTTAAATGAAAATGCAATTGAAAGAGCGATAAGCGCTATTTCCTCTGCTGATATGCTTATTATTGTTGGTACATCATTAACTGTCTATCCAGCCGCAGGATTTGTTAGATATTATAAAGGTGATAAATTAGTTTTATTAAATAAGAGCCAAACACAATATGATGGATATGCAAATATTGCAATTCATGATGATATTAAAAATGTTATAGAAGAATTGAAAAAGGATTAGCTTTTTGCTAATCCCTTTTTAATAAATAGTTAATTGAATCAATTATATATTTAGTTTGAAAATTAAATGAATTAGATTCAAAATTATTATTTAAATAATAATTGTTAATTTTTAATTCATCTAATTTTTCTTTAAATCTTTCAACCTTATGGTTTTTACCATCTAATCCACCATTAAAAATATAAAATCTTTTTCCTATTTTCATATTATGAAATATATCTTCTAAAATAGGCTCATAATCTGATTTAGAAAAATCAGGTGAGAATAAGGCGGCTCCTTTAAAATTAGATTGGTGATAAATGGAATAAATTCCTTGGTTTGCAGCATCATTAAAACAAATTAAATATGAATTTTCATTTGAAATTCTATATCTTTGACTTAAAACCTCTTTTAATTCTTTATCTAGATAATTAGAAAATACTTTTCCAACTTCAGGGTCAACCTGACTTGAATCTAATTTATAATAAGGATTTAATTCACTGATTCTCCATTCCAAAATAGTAGGAGTATGAATACCAACTATGATAACATTTAAATTTTCTTCATCTAATAATTTTGGTAAATCAAATTCTTGTCTGTTGTTATCTAATGAATGAAAAAATCTTTCACCATCTAATAAATATAAAGTAGGATAGGTTCTACTTGATTCATTGTAATCATTAGGTAAATATACACTGATGTTTAATTTTCTTTTTAATGTAAAGGCTGTAATTTTAAAGTTTTCAACCATCGTAATCACCACATTTTTATTATAGAATAATTCATAAAAAAAATCATCATTTTTATATTTTTTGGCACTTAATTATTGACAGTGCCAAAAATAAAGCCTATAATATAGCTGTTCAAGTTTTATGGAGGTATTATTATGAAAGAAACAAAAGAATTTAAAACCGAAACCAAAAGACTATTAGATATGATGATTAATTCTATCTATACTCATAAGGAGATATTTTTAAGAGAATTAATTTCTAATGCAAGCGATGCAATTGATAAAAGACATTATTTATCATTAACAAATACTGAATTAGCTGATAATTATGAAATTGTTATTGAAGCTAATAAGGATGAAAGAACAATTACTATTAAAGATAATGGTATTGGTATGACAAAAGAAGAACTAGAGGAGCATTTAGGTACAATTGCTAAATCAGGCTCTAAGGAGTTCTTAGAAAAGGTATCTAAGGAAAATACACCAGATGTTGATATTATTGGTCAATTTGGTGTAGGATTCTATTCAGCATTTATGGTTGCTGAAAGAGTTGATGTATTAACTAAATCAGTTAATTCAAATCAAGCTTATCTATTCTCAAGTGAAGGCTTAGATTCATATACTATTGAAGAAGCTACTAAAGATTCATTTGGTTCTATAATCACTTTACATTTAAGAAAGGATACAGAAGAAGAAAAGTATTCTGATTTCTTAGAAGAATATCAAATTAAAGATTTAATCAAGAAATATTCAGATTATGTTAGATACCCAATTAAGACATGGGTTACTAAATATGATCCTAAAACAGATGATGATAAGGATTCAAAGGAACCTAAGACTCATTTAGAATTAGAAACAATTAATTCAATGCTTCCTATTTGGAAAAAGAATAAGAGCGAAGTAACTGATGAGGAATTAAATAATTTCTATAAATCTAAATTTATGGATTATCAAGATCCTATCACAAGTATCTTTGTAAATGTTGAAGGTATGTTAACTTATAATGCTTTATTATTTATTCCAAAAAAGCCTATTTATGATTTCTATTCAGATAGAAATGAAAGAGGACTTCAATTATATACAAAGGGTGTATTCATTTTAGATAAATGTAAAGAATTAATTCCTGAATATTTAAGATTTGTTAAAGGTTTAGTTGATTCAGCTGATCTTCCTTTAAATATTTCAAGAGAAATGCTTCAAGAAGATAGAGCAATTAAAAAGATTGCATCTAATGTTGAGAAAAAGATTTTAGCTGAATTATCTAGAATGCTTAAAAATGATAGAGAAAAATACGAAGAATTCTTTAAGGATTATGGTATTAATTTAAAGTATGGTCTATATGAAGATTATGGTGCTAAAAAAGAACAATTAAAGGATTTAATTATTCTAGAATCATTCAATGAAGGTAAAAAGATTACTTTTGCTGAATACAAAGAGAAAATGGCTGAAGGTCAAAAAGTATTCTATTATGCATCAGGTAAAGATAAAGCCCAAGTTGAAAGAATGCCTGAAATGGATTTATTAAAGAAAAAAGGCTATGATGTATTCATTTTATCTGATGATGTAGATGAATTTATGATTAAGGCATTAGATAAATATGATGATTTAGAATTCAAATCAATTAATCAAGGCGATTTAGGATTAATTGATGAAGAAGAATCTAAAAAGATTGATGAAATCAAAGAAGAAAAGAAAGATTTAATTGAAAAGATTAAAAAGGCTTTACCTAATGTAAAGGATGTTGTTTTATCAAAGAGATTAGCTGATTCAGCATGCTGCTTAACAGCTGGTGAAGGTGTTTCATTCGAAATGGAAAAAGTTTTAAAGCAACAACATGGTGATGTTAAGGCTGAAAGAATCTTAGAATTAAATCCAAACCATCAAATATTTAATAAATTAGAAGAGGCTTATAAACAATCAGATGATTTAGGAAATAAATATGCTAACTTATTATATAACCAAGCGTTATTAATGGCTGGTATTATTCCTGATGATCCTAAAGCTTTCTCTAATGATATTGTTGAATTAATGTTAAAGTAATAATTTGAAGACTGGCAAATTTTGCCAGTTTTTTTTCTTTATGAAGAATTATTCTACAAATACTTGTAAACGTGGGAAAAAAGTTGTATTATTAATTTAGGTAGAATCAAATTTAAAAACTAAATAAAGGGGAAAAGGATGAAAAAGGTGAATGGTCTTGTTAAAAGTTTTTTTCTTGTCTTTATAAGCGCTTTTATTCTAATGGTGACTAGTTCTTGCGAAAAAAAAGATGAATTTAATATTGAAGAGAATAACGATGTTTTTTTTTCGGATTTTAAAGTTGAATATAATATGCTTAAATTTGTTGATGTAGATATAAGTCTTTATTATTAGAATGATTATTCATATTATGAAGTGAAAGCTTTAAATGAAGAAGGAAAAAATTATCATTTGCTTTATATTTATAGATATGGATTATATGAATATTATTTTAGTATAAAAGATCCTGAAAAAAATGAAAAGCATTTTCCATCAATATATTATGATTTTTTAAATGCCAAAGAAAGTGATTTATCGAAAATATATACAAAAGATGAAATAGAAGAATTCCTAAAAAAATATCAAATTAAATATGAGGTTTAATGCATGATTAGTTTTAAGAATGTAACAAAAGTATACAAGAGCAAAAATAAAACAACTTTGGCCTTAGATAATATCTCTTTTGAATTACCTAATAAAGGATTGTAGGGATTATCTGGTAAAAATGGAGAATTTTATGAAACAAAAAAATATAGTACAAAAAAAGAATTGTGTGTTATCTATAGAGAAAATAAAGGTGTTGATTCTTTTTCTCCTACCATAAAAATGATTGTTTACGAAGGATATGATAGTGAAATTAGAGAGGGGTATAAATGTGATAAAGGCATTTGGCAATAAAATAATTATGTTAGTTCTCTTTTTATCATTTATTAGTTTATGTTCTTGTAAAAAAGTAGATGAATTTAATTTGGAAAAATATAATGATTCTTTTTTTTCGATGATAAAAGAAAAATGTGAAGGAGATACTATCAAGGTTAGTAAATTAGAATTATATTATTATGATGATCATTATTATTATGAAATAAATTTACATGGAGATAAAAGAGATTTTGATTATGAATGGCTTTTTATTTATTGGTATGGTGATTTGGATAATTTCTTTAGTATAAAAGATCCTGAGCAATGTGAAAAGTACTTTCCGACAGACTATTATGAATTTTTAAAAGCTAAAGAATATGATGAAAGCAAGATATATACAAAAGATGAAATAGAAGAATTCCTAAAAAAATATCAAATTAAATATGAGGTTTAATGCATGATTAGTTTTAAGAATGTAACAAAAGTATACAAGAGCAAAAATAAAACAACTTTGGCCCTAGATAATATCTCTTTTGAATTACCTAATAAAGGATTTGTAGGATTATCTGGGAAGAATGGTTCTGGAAAAACTACTTTATTAAACTTACTTTCTACAATAGATAATGATTATAGTGGTGAAATATTAATAGATGATTGTAATTGTAAATTAGATTGTGATTATATAAGACAATCATTAATTTCTTATGTGTTACAAGATGTGTTATTTATTGATAAATTGGATATAAATGAGAATTTGTTATTTATTAATCCTAAATTTGATGATAAAGAATTATCAAAACTTAATTTAAAGGATGAAATTAACAAAAAAACTAATCAATTGAGTGGAGGACAAAAACAAAAGTTTTCTTTGTTACAAGGCATTTTAAAAAAGAGTGAGATATTGCTTGTTGACGAACCAACAAGTAGCTTAGATGATGAATCAACTAAATATGTATTTGAATTATTAAGCAATATAGCTAAAGATAAATTAGTTATTTTAGTATCTCATGATATGGATATGATGAATGCTTATTGTAATATAATTGTTAAACTAAATGAGGGACATTTAGAAACAATAAAGGATAACAATACTTTATCTGATGTTATCTATGATAAAGATGGTGTTGTTTTTGTAGGAGATGTAAATCTTCATTCGATTTCAAAAGAAAAAATGGATGAAATTCTTTCTTCTAATGGTGAATTTAAGATAAAAATAGAGGATAAATCTTCGAATTATGCACATGATTATTCAAAAAATGAACATTCGAAAATTATTGAAAAAAATAATTATGTTCAAAAAAGAATAATTGAAAAAGGTATTTTAAAAAATACAATTACTCATTCATGCTGGTTTTCATTAATAATGATTATATTATTTTTAATTACATCGATGTTTTTTGATTTTAAATATTTTGATACAAATACTTTTTTATATGAAACATTATCAAAAAATCAAGATTCATATCTTATTTGTAAAAAAGCTGTTTATCATGAAGAAGAAGATAGAATAACAAGAAAAAAATTAATTGATTATGCAAATAAAAATAACATTAGTATTGATATATGTGATTATATATCGAATATGGATGTTGAATATGAATTTTATGATGGACCAATTTATAAATCTGAGTTGAATACGAGAATTTTTACTGATTTTAATAATTTTAAATTTGTTTATGGAAAAAAACCTAAAGATTTATCTGAAATAGCTATAACAGATTTTATTGCAGATGCATTA
>JAFXUP010000018.1 GCA_017524905.1 Acholeplasmatales bacterium
ATGATTATGTAAATCAACCTTCATATTATTCACCTAATTCTTCTAACATATAATCTGTTTCAATTAAAATATTTTTTAATTCTTGAAATTTTAATAAGTTTAACGCAATATCAATTGGATATTTTTTTACAGAAAGAATTTCATTTTTCATTTGAATATCAAATTCTTGATCATCATAATAAGCAGCAAAATAAACTACTTCCTTTTCGATAAAATCTCCAACCTTATATCTAATTGTTCTTTTTAAATTAGGAATAAATCTAAGATTAGTTATTCCTGTTTCCTCTTTAATTTCTCTTGTGGCAGTTTCATAATCTGTTTCGTTTCCTTCTTGATGTCCTTTAGGAAAACTATAAGATCCAGACACTTCCATAACTAGCGCATATTCTCTTACACCATTAACCTTAGTAAAAAGAATCGCTCCACATGAATGCTCATATTTCATTTTCATTTTTTCAATATCCTCAATTCCCAAAATAGAAAATCTAAAGATTTTCCCTTACTCAAAATTTAGTATAACATAAATAAACAAAAAATGAAAGAAAAGCCGATAGTTTAATAACTATCAGCTTAAATTAATCTATTTTTAATTTTAATTCTAACAATGATGCTGCATACATAACTAAAGCTATTTCTGATTCTTGCCATACTCTAGTTATTTCTTTTTCACAAATCATTATGTAACCATTAAAAATACCAAATGTATCCAATTTTACAATTAAAACTGATTGAATACTCCTTTTTTCTAAGAAATCTCTTAATTTCTTATCATTTTGTTTAAATTTTGATAAAGGAGTTTGATAAAAAATACTATCTCCTCTTAATAAGCCTTCTAAATGTGGCTTATAATCAACATTTGTTTTGATAGCTTTTTCGTCTTTAAAAGATATTATTTCATCATTACTTGTTAAAAAATAAGCACCAGAGCAATGTAGTTCTGAATATAAGAAATCCATCATATGCTTAATATATTTTTTATCACGATAAATATCAAAAATTCTTGTTGCTGATTTAAAATGCTCAATTAAAGAGCCTTCTGATTTTTCTCTTACAACAATATCCTTATGCTTTTCTTCTACATAAATAATATAACAGTTTCTTCCTTTTGTTTTTCCTCTATATAAGGCTTTATCAGCTTTAGAGAATAAATCTTCAAAATTAGATGCATCATTTGGATATGTTGCACAACCTAATGAAGCAGTAAGATAAATATCTCTTGTACCATCATTATAATATTTTCTTAAAACCTTATCCTTAGTATATAAGCCTTCTAAGAATGAGTGTACATCCTCATAATTTACTAAATTTGGTATTAAAAGAAGTATTTCATCTCCACCATATCTACCAATAAATATTTCTTTTGAATAATAATTAACTAATGCCTCACCGATAGATTTTAAAATAAAATCTCCAGCTAAATGACCATATGAATCATTAATTTGCTTAAAATTATCTAAATCTAAAATCATTAAAGCAAATGGTATTTTATCTTCTACTAATCCATTTGCAATTTTTAAAATAAATTTTCTATTAATTATTTGGGTTAAAGGATCAATTATATAATCAGGATCTTCATCCTTTAACCATTTAATTTCATTTAATTTAGCCATATAAACATCACCTCAAAAACAAAAAAGCCCTTTAGTATATGCTAAAAGGCTAAAATGCAACTGGCTGCCATTTTAAAGGCCCTTTAGCTTTGCGTCATATAGTTTCCTATATTTTGCCGAAAATATATATTATATATTATAATATAAATCAAGAGATGTCAATTTTTTTTAATTTGCTTTATTACAAGCTTCTACCATTTTTTTACAATATTCATATATATAAGGTGATGCATTGCTACCATATTTAGCAATAATAGATACAATTGCAGAACCTACAATAGCACCATCAGAAAGCTTTGCCATATTGTAGGCTTGTTCTTCATTTTTAATACCAAATCCTATAGCAACAGGTGTATTAGTATATTCTCTTATTTTCTTTACAATCTCTTCTAAATTAGATGAGAATGTATCTCTCATACCAGTTACACCTAATGATGAAACTAAATAGATAAATCCTTTAGAATTAGAAGCAATCTTTTTAATTCTATCCTCACTTGTAGGCGCAATCATTGAAATAATTGTTTGATTATATTTTTTAGCTACAACCTCTGCTTCTTCATGCTCTTCAAAAGGTAGATCAGGAATAATAGCACCTAGCATATTTAATTCCTCACATTTTTTAAAGAATTTATCATATCCATATGAATAAACTGGATTTGCATAGGTCATAAAAATTAAAGGGAAATCCTTATGCTTTTTTCTTACAATTTTTAAAGCATCAAATATTTTATCAGTAGTTGTTTTTGATGCTAAAGCTCTAATATCAGCCTCACTTATTACTTCACCTTCTGCAATTGGATCTGAAAAAGGAATACCTATTTCAATTAAAGAAACACCCGATTCAATCATTTTATCAATAAAATCAATTGTTGCATCTAAATTTGGATCTCCTGCTGTTATAAAGGCTATAAAGGCCTTTTTTTCAAATATTTTTGAAAAGCTATTCATTGATATCACCCTTTCCTAAATAACGTGCAATTGAAGCACAATCCTTATCACCTCTACCAGATAAATTTACAACTATAATTTTATCCTTATCCATTTTAGGTGCAACCTTTAAGCAATAAGCTAAAGCATGGCTTGATTCAATTGCAGGAATTATACCTTCTTCTTGCGATAAAATTAAAAATGCATTAACTGCCTCATCATCAGTAATAGGAACATATTTTGCTCTACCTATAGAATTTAAGTAAGCATGCTCAGGTCCAATTCCAGGATAATCTAGACCTGCAGAAATTGAATAAACCTCATCAATTTGGCCATATTCATTTTGACAAAAAAGTGATTTCATTCCATGGAAAATTCCCATTTTACCTTTAGCAATTGTTGCGGCATGCTTAGGTGTATCAATACCTTTTCCAGCTGCCTCACAGCCAACAAGTGCTACACTTTCATCATTTATAAAATTATAAAATGCTCCCATCGCATTAGAACCACCGCCAACACAGGCAATAACCATATCAGGTAAACGTCCTTCACGTTCCATTATTTGAGCTTTAATTTCTTTTGAAATAACAGATTGGAAATCTCTAACCATAGTTGGGAAAGGATGAGGTCCCATTACAGAGCCTAATACATATAATGTATCATCCATTCTTTTACTCCATTCCTTCATTGCTTCATTAACAGCATCCTTTAAAACCTTTGTACCTGATGTAACCTTATGAACCTTTGCTCCTAAAAGTTCCATTCTAAATACATTTAAAGCTTGACGCTTTGTGTCTTCTTCACCCATAAAGATTTCACATTCAAGTCCTAATAAGGCAGCACCTGTTGCGGTTGCAACACCATGCTGACCAGCACCAGTTTCAGCAATAACTCTTTTTTTGCCCATTCTTTTTGCCAATAATAATTGACCTAATACATTATTAATTTTATGGCTTCCTGTATGATTTAAATCTTCTCTTTTTAAATATATTTTAGCTCCACCTAATCTTTTAGTAAGCTTTTCTGCATAATAAAGCATAGATGGTCTATTTGCATATTCAGTTAATAATTTATTAAAATCCTTAATAAATTCAGGATCATTTTTATATTTATTATATGCCTCTTCTAATTCTAATACGGCATTCATTAATGTTTCTGGTAAATATTGGCCACCAAATTCTCCAAATTTTGTTTTACTCATAATTTCTTACCTTCTTAATAATTTCTTCCATTTTATTAAAATCCTTAAATCCATCAGTTTCAATTGAAGTAGACATATCAATTGCGTATGGATTTAATAATTTTATTTCATCAATATTATTAATATCAATGCCACCTGCTAAAAAGACAGGTGTTTTTTTAGCTCTATTATAATAAGTTGCTTTTATACCTTGACCAGGATTTTTAGAATCATACATTACATATTCAGCATATTTTGATTTTCTATATACTGATATAACCTCATTATCAACCCTTGATTTTAATTCTTTTATATAATTATCATCTTCATTGCCATGAAGCTGAACTATATCAATTATTCCTTTTTCACAAGCTTCGACAATCATATTAATTGGTTGATTTAGAAAAACACCAATTGCTACAATATCTTCACTTAAATTCTTTTTCAATCTAGCTGCTTGAGCAATTGTAAGCTTTCTTTTTGATTTTTCTGCAAAAACAAAGCCAACAAAATCAGGCTTTAAAATATTAACTGCATCAATATCTTCTTTTCTTCTCATTCCACAAAATTTAATTTTAGGAATAGATGATGCCTTACGATATTCTAAAAGTTCTAAATATGGATTAGGGGCTTTCATTAAAGCCTCACCAACTAATGCGCCATTTAATCCTGCTTTTTTTAATATATTAATATCCTTTGGAGTTTTAACACCTGATTCACTAATCATATAAATATTAGGATATTTTTTTCTTAAATTAAGAGCATTTGTAAAATCTACACTAAAATCCTTTAAATTACGATTATTAACTCCAATTACCTTAGCTCCACATCTAATTGCTTTATTTATTTCATCTTCATCATGAGCTTCAACTAAAGCACACATACCTAAATTTTCTGTTAAGCATAGATATGCCTTTAATTCTTCTTCAGTTAAAATAGCACAAATTAATAAAATAACATCTGCCCCCATTACCTTAGATTCAAATATTTGATAGCTTGAAAAAATAAAATCCTTTCTAAGCATTAAGCAATTAACATTTTTTCTTATTTCTTTAAAATGCTCATCACTTCCTAAAAAATAATTAGGCTCAGTAAGACAGCTTATTACATCAGTTCCTGCTTTTTCATAAGCTTTAGCTATTTCAAGATATGGATAATCATTACTGATAATTCCTTTAGATGGGCTAGCTTTCTTACATTCAGTAAATAATATGAAATTTTTTTCTTTGCATAGCTCATATAATTTATGTTCCTTTTTAATTGAGCCAATTTGAACTAAAAGATTATCTAAAGAAATTTCTTTTTCCTTTTCCTTATAAAATTCCTTTCTTTTAGCTACAATTTCATCTAATATCATTTGTTACCTCAATAAATTTATTTAATGTTTCTATAGCCTTACCACTATCTATAGCTTTTTTTGCTTCAATAATTGCCTTTTCTAAAGGTATATTTTTAAATACATGAATTGCGCAAGCAGCATTTAAAATAACAACATCTCTTTTTGGTCCTGTTTTACCATTTAATATATCTAAGGCAATCTCTTTATTAACTAAAGGTGTACCACCAATTAAATCCTCATGTTGTGAATAATTAAATCCATAATTAATTGGGTCTAATAAATAATCTTTAATCTCTCCTCCATTTGTAAATTCAGATACATATGTTGGAGCTGCAACAGATACCTCATCAACTCCATCAGAACCATAAATAACCATGGCACTTTTTAAACCTTTTTTCTTTAATACTTCCGCAACTGGTCTTACAAGTTCTTTTTTATAAACACCTAAAACCATGTATTTAGCATTCATTGGATTAATTAATGGTCCCATAATATTATAAATTGTTTTAATACCTAAAGCTTTTCTAATAGGTCCTACAAAACGCATTGCTTGATGATATACAGGAGCGAATAAGAAAACTATTCCTGCCTTATCTAAAACCTCTTTTGCATGCTTAGATGCAAAATCAAATTTAACACCTAAAGCTTCAAACAAATCACCAGAACCACATTTAGATGAAACTGATCTGTTACCATGCTTTGCAACCTTTACTCCTGAAGCGGCAACAACTATTGCTGAAACTGATGAAATATTAAATGAAAAAGATCTATCTCCTCCAGTACCAACTATATCAAGCACATCATAGCCTGGTTCAATAATCTCTGCAACCTCCATCATAGCTTTAGCTGCCCCAACAATTTCATCAGGTGTTTCACCCTTAATAGATAATGCTGTTAAGAAAGCACCTGTCATTGCTGGGTCTGATTCATTTTTCATTATTGTTAATATTGCCTTAAAGGCTTCTTCTTGTGTTAAATTTTTACCTTCTGTTAATTTTAATAATAAGTCCTTCATTTTTAATTTCTCCTTCAAATCAATTCTTAAAAAAATTTTCTAAAATTCTCATTCCATCCTTAGTTAAAATTGATTCAGGATGAAATTGTAGTCCATATATTGGATAATCCTTATGCTTAACAGCCATAATTTCAGAATCCTTAGATTTTGCAATTATTTTTAAAGCTTCATTTTCGCCTTCTGCAACTAAGGAATGATATCTTGCAACAAATATTTCCTTATCAATACCTTTAAAAATATCACAGGTATTATCAACAAATATCTTATCCTTTTTTCCATGATATATCTTTTTCGCATTTGTTATTTTTAAACCAAACACTTCACAAATTGCTTGATGACCTAAACAAACTCCTAAAATAGGAATATTATTTATATTTTTAATAACATCTTCTATAATACCAGCTTCACTTGGTCTTCCAGGTCCTGGAGATATAACAATATGACTAGGATTTAATTTTTTAATTTCTTCTACAGTTAATTCATCATTTTTTATAACCTTAATATCTGGATTAATAGAACCAATATATTGGTATAGGTTATAAGAAAATGAATCATAATTATCAATTAATAAAATCATAATTAAATTTCCTCCATTGCCTTAAAAGTTGCCATTGCTTTATTTTCAGTTTCGTTAAATTCATCTAATATATTAGAATCCATAACAATTCCACCACCAGCTTGTAAGAAAACATCATCATTTTTCTTTATGATAGTTCTTATAACAATGCACATATTCATATTATCAGTAAAATCAATGTAGCCTAAGCCACCACCATAAATACCTCTTCTTGTTTTTTCTAATGAATCAATAATTTGACAAGCCTTTAGCTTAGGAGCACCTGATAATGTACCAGCAGGTAAAATAGAATTTAAAACATCTAAGCTTTTTAATCCATCCTTAACTTTACCCTTAACAGTTGATGCAATATGCATTACATGAGAATATCTTAAGATATTTTGATATTCAACAACCTTAACAGTTCCAAATTTTGAAACCCTACCAATATCATTTCTTCCTAAATCAACAAGCATATTATGCTCTGCTAATTCCTTTTCATCATATCTTAAATCCATTTCAAGCTTTAAATCCTCTTCAAGATTTTTTCCTCTTCTTCTAGTACCAGCAATTGGAAATGTTGTAATTTCATCATTTTCTTTTGATACTAATGTTTCAGGTGAGCATCCTGCAATTTCAAGTTCATTATTTTTGTAATAATACATATAAGGAGATGGATTTATAGTTCTTAATGCTCTATATGCATTAAAAAGTGTACCTTTCATCTTACCTTCAAACCTTCTTGAAAAAACACATTGGAATATATCGCCATCATAAATATGCTTTTTAACGATTTCTATCTTTTTTGAATATTCTTCAAATGAATCTAAAGAGGAAGGATTTTTAATAATTACATTTTTTTCATCATCAATATTTGGTGTTTCTTTAATTAAAGCTTTTATTTTAGCAATTTCATTTAATGCATTATTATAATTATTTTTTAAATCATCAGTTTTAATATTAACAATTATATAAATTTTTTGATTAAAAGAATCAAAACAAATTACCTTATCAAAAAGCAAGAATTCATAATCATTAAATTTAGCAATATCATTTGATTTAATATCTAGCTTCTTCTCAAAATATTTATAAGAATCATATGCTGCATAGCCTATGATTCCACCACTAAATGGTGGCATATTTTTCATTTTAGGAGCTTTAAAATTATCTAAAAGCTTTTTTATTTCATCAAAAGGATTAAGAGTTTTATATTCTTTACCATCTAAATTAACAATATAATCCTTACATGAAATAGTATGAATAGGATCATATCCTAAATATGAATAACGACCACTTCTATTTTGTTCAACTGATTCTAATAAATAAAATTTGTTATGATTTTTTTTAATATTTCTTAACACATTTAAAGGTGTAGTAAAATCAGAATACATTTCATCTTTAATTGGTACAATATCATAATCCTTATATTCTTCTAATTCTTTTAAATCCATCATCTTTAAAACCTCCTTATAAAAACAAAAAAAGCACCTATCCTATCTAAAGGACAAGTGCTGTTATCCACCTGCGGTACCACCTTAATTGGTATATAATATACCCACCTCAATTTAAATGCAATCACATTCTAGCTCTATAACGGGAGCACCCGGCTTAGGCTACTAAAATTCACCATGCCCTCAAAGGCCCACTTTCTTTTCCGCTTATGTAGTCATTCCACCATCAACTACTCTCTATAACTGCGCTAAAAGACTAACTTCCTTCTCATCAGTTTAAAGATATTTTATTGCATTTTCCTATTATTGTCAATGATAATTTTATAATTATTTAAAATTTTCGAATTTCAAATAAAAATTATGCATTTATAACCGAATAATATTTCGTTATAACCGAATATTAAAATACTCAACTTCTCCTAATCGAATACTTAAAGAAGCTCCACTTACAAAATTATTCTTAACAGAACCAATAAATACAACTTCAATATCTAAATCGACATTTTCAGTAAAATTGTTTGCAAATTTTAAAAATTTATCATAACACTTTGAATTTTTTAAAAGTTTTTCTTTAACTTTAAATGAATAATAATATGCATTACCACCTATTTCTTGCCGAAATCTTCCTCTTTTAAAATCTGTTTTATTATCTAAGGCATCTATTAAAAATGGTATAAAGTCATAAAAGGATATAATCTCTACATTATTGTATTTTAAATTAATGCTATATATAGAAAAATCATTAATTGATTCAAAA
>JAFXUP010000019.1 GCA_017524905.1 Acholeplasmatales bacterium
TCGCCCCATTTTATTAACTCTACAGTTATTAACTTTCGAGTTAATTATAATATGATTTATTTATATTTTTACTTTATTAATTAGGTTTTATCATATACATTTATTTTATTTAATAAATATGATATTTATAGTCATACTATTATAATAAAAATTGTGACCACACTTTATTTTTAGATAAGTGTGGTGTACACAAAAAATGTACACAATTACGGGAATAATCTAAGATTTTGTTACAAAAATTAAAATTCTTTATATGAAGCAAATTTGCAATTTATGGCTTAACTAAGCCGTTTTTTCTTATTTATTATTACACTTAGAAAGGAAAATTTTATGTACATAATTTAATGAAAATTTGTATTTTTTTGCAAAAAATGGCCCTTTTATAATGTACAAAAATTTAATGATAAAATTACAAAAAACGGCTTAGGTAAAAGAAAAAGCGAGGTGAGAAGTCTCGCTTTTTCATAACAATTACACTTAAATCAAACTTGCGACTAACGCTTAGGACCGGGTGGTGTGTTAAAAAATGGCTTAGTTAAGCCATTTTTTTCGATTCATGTCAACAATTGTGTCAACAAATATGCAGAGCACGTATAGCTTTTTTTGCATCCATAAAATACTAAAAAGCAGGGTTGTGGATTCCCCTGCTTCTAATATTATCCATTTCATAATGAATTTTTCTGGTTAAAACCAAACGTAATACTATCTTTAAGAGAATTATTTTCTGAATACTGGAATATGTTCTACGACTACTATAACCATAAAGGACTAATTAGACCTGCAGTTAAAGAAAATGCTGAAGCTATGATTCACTGTAAGGATTTCTCTAAAGGATATTTATTTTAATCTTTAACTTTGTTATTTTCACCACATAAAGAGCTTAGCACATAGAATATAATTGATATTCCAGCAAATGACATACTAGTAATTATTAATGCAATTAAGTCAAATTCATATAACCATCCTAATACATAGCTGCCTATAAACCAGCATAATCCAAATATGCCTTCAAACAATGCAAAGCCAAGTGATCGAGTTTCCTTTGGAACAAGCTTCGCTACTGCAGCTTTTAAAATTGATTCCTGAGCTCCCATACCACAGCCCCACATAACAACACCAATATAAATCATTGGCTTACTTGAATAATTAAATATAAAAAGTGGAAAAGAAAATGATAACAATGTTGATAAAACTAATACTTTAATTCCAAATTTATCAAATAATACTCCAAACAATAAAGCTGCAAAAGCATCAATTAACATAGCAATAGAATATAAAATAGGTAAATATTCAACCTTGATAATATTTAAATTACCCACATGATAAGTAATTAAAGGAAAATCTATAAATCCTGCAGCACATAATCCAATAGCTATTAAATAAAAAATAAAGCTCTTACTAATCTTAAATTTTGAATCATTCTCATTTTTATTATTTTCCTCTTCTAAATTTTCAGGATTTGGATATTTCATTTTAGCAAATAATAATATAATCAATGTTAATAGTGCTGGTATACCTAAAACTAAGAAGCACATTCTATATGAATTAAATAAATCAGTAGTGTTTTTTAATGATAAAACCAAAGTTAAAATTAGGGGGCCTACGAATGCTCCTATTTGATCTAAAAACTCAACAAAAGCAAAGCTCTTACCTTCTCCCAAATTCTTAGATGAAAATGATACCAAAGTACTCTTTGCTGGCTTTCTAATTGCTTTACCAATTCTTTCAATTAAAATTAATGTGCAAGCAAACACCCATCCATTTTTCCAAGTTATAGCAAGCATGGGTATTGCAAGAAGATTTATCATATAGCCTATTATAGTCATAGTCCAATACTTCTTAGTCTTATTTGCTATTGCACCAGTTACTAATATTAAAGAACACCCAATAAATTCACCTAAGCCTGATATTAAAGAAATTACATGAGGTGTTGCTCCTGCTAATGACAAAAAAGACCCATAAATACTTTTAGCACCTTCATGTGTCATATCGCTCATCATAGATATTACACCCATTAATACAATAAATATTGCTGAAGAAATATATATACTTTTATCTTTCTTTTCCTTCATAAAACTCACTTCTTTCGAAAACAATACAATTATACCACAAAATAGCACATCTAATAATTTAATATGCACACATAGATAATAAGAAAAAGCCCAAAAGTATTTCTACTCTTGAGCAAATAATTAATGATGTGAATAATATATTTTTTTAGGGTTATAAGAATTAATCTTGTCCCAATCTTCTTTTAATTTATTATTACCTTTATAAATATCAATATATGATTCTGGTTCTATATCACCTATTATGCAATCACCATTATCAAATATTATTGTAATTGAATCATTACTATGTGATGTAGTTGATATTATTTCACCATCAATATTTAATGATTTAAAAAATTCTCTTCCCTTATTAATAGGTAATATTATTATCTTGGATTCATCTATAGGTTCAAAAGGTAATTTGTCTTTTTTATAGATATTATCTGAAAAATGAATATAATCCTTTTGAATATCAATTACTATTAATTTAATACCTAATTTCATTAATTCAGGTACTATTCCTATATGATCTGGATGATAATGTGTTGCTAGAATATATTTGATATCATTTATATTAATATTGTTCTCTTTAATACATTTAAAGAATTGATTAATAGTACCTGCATAATCTGTATCTATTAATAATCCATTAATGAAATATGTTTTAGTATTACCGTATTGTAATATTGTCATACATACCATCCCCCATTTATATTTTTGATATTGTTACATTGCCATTATAATGAAGAACATAATTTTCATTATCAGCCATAAAGTAAATTCTAAAATCACCTTTGTTTGTATAATAGCCTGTAATATTTAAGAATTTAATTGCACTAAATGGAGCACCTGGTATATGTTCATAATCTATTTGTAATTTAAAGTCATATGATAATTTGAAATAGATATATCATTGTGTACCATCATATTTCTTACCATCTGAATATGATGAGAATGTTCTATCTAATACTGATTCTAATTTTCTTGAATTGAAATCAGTGAAATTATATATCAGATTTTGCTAAACCGCAAGTTTGGATTAAAATAATTATAGGTTGTCCAAATTAAATGTTTTTATGTATTTTTGGACAACCTATGACATTTAAAATACTATAAATTACTGTAGAGGTTGTTATAAAAACTAGCTTAACCAAGCCATTTTAAGCAAAATAAAAAGCAGGGTGAGAAGTCCTGCTTAATATCTTTTTCTTTGCAATTATAATAATCAAACAATTAACGCTTAGAGAATTGTTTTGACTAACTCAAAAATTAGAAAAAACCGCATTACTAAAGGATTTTTACTACTTTTAGATGATTTATTTTAAATATTAAATTCGGGCACTATTCGGGAACAAACCGTTACTAAGTGTCATCAAACAACATTATTTTAACTTAATTCTCATTCACGTGCAACACTTTGTTCTAACCAAGAATTATTACTCCTGAATACTTAGGAAAGTCGATATATAAAAGTTATAAAGGATATACAGACAATTACAAAAAAATTAAACATATAAATTTTAAAAAAAGCAGGACAAAATTGCCATACTTTAATACTAAAACAATTGAATTTCTACCATTCTTTAATTAAATCATATAAATAATTATTCTTATATATTTTTTCTTTTCCAACTTGCTCTGAAGTTAAAACACCCAATTCTTCTAATTCTGAAAGATATTTTCCTGCTGTATTTCTAGAAACGGACAGTTTTTCTCTAAAATATTCATTTTTAGTATAAAAATCATAAAATAAATATTCTATTAATTCTTCAGAATAAATCTTTGGTTTATTTTGTTTCACTAGATTTTTACAGTTATCCATCGCTTTTCTAAATTTATCAATAAATCCTAAAGTGAATATGGATGTTTGTTCAACTCCATTAATCATATATAACAAATAATTTTTTATATATTTATTATCAATCCTCATATCATGAAGGCATTTATAATATTCTTCCTTATTTGAATTAATATATTTTGACAAATATAAAATAGGAAGAGATAACTTTTGTTGTAAAACTAAATATAATACATTTAAGATTCTTCCTGTTCTACCATTTCCATCATGGAATGGATGAATTGATTCAAATTGATAATGAATCATAGACATTTTGATAAGTGGATCTGTATTTTCAAGTTCATCATAATTAATGTATTTTTCTAGGTTTGATAAATAATCTCTTATTTCATTCTCACTTTGAGGTGGATTATAAAGTATTTCTTTGGTTTTAGTATTCATAATAACTGTGCCTGGTATCTTTCTAATTCCACCAACATTAGGTTCAATGATATGATGAATTTCTTCAATTATCTTTGAACTAATAAATCCGTTATCCTTAACTTGAGAGAATCCATATAAAATAGCTTGACGATAATTAACAACCTCTTTAGATGCTGAATTTTGATTTTTAAGGGTTATCTCCTTAAACACCTCATCAAAAGTTGTTACTATATTTTCAATCTCACTTGATTCTTTTGCTTCACCTAATATTACAGCATTTAATATAATATTAGGATTTGGCATTGTATTAATGATACCATTCAATTCTCCTAATTTACTATTTGCTTTATTTAATGCCTTAAGAATATCAATATCATCATAATTATATTCAAATGGTAATTTGTGCATATCATCACCTTCTGCACAAATTTTATCATTTTTTGTGCACGTTGTCAATTCGTGCACAATATCAATTTGAAACAAAAATAAAAAGCAGGGTGAGAAGTCCTGCTTAATATCTTTTTCTTTGCAATTATAATAATCAAACAATTAACGCTTAGAGAATTGTGGAGCACGTCTAGCTTTCTTAAGACCGTATTTCTTACGTTCTTTAGCTCTAGGATCACGTGTTACTAATCCAGCTGGCTTTAATACTGCTCTATAATCAGGATTTACTTCCATAAGAGCTCTAGTGATACCATGTCTGATAGCACCTGCTTGACCAGTTGTACCTCCACCTTGTACGTTAACTAAAATATCAAACTTATCAGTTGTTTCAGTTAATTCAAGTGGTTGTAAAACATCTAGACGAACTGCAGCTGAAGGAATATAGTCTTCGAATGCACGACCATTAATAGTAATAGTACCTTTACCAGAACGTAAATATACTCTAGCAACAGAACTCTTACGACGGCCAGTTCCTAAATATTGAACTAATTTCTTTGTAGCCATTACTTATTGCCTCCTACTTTGAATTCTTGTGGTTTTTGAGCAGCATGTGGATGTTCAGCAGTTGCATAAACATATAATTGCTTTCTCATTTGATCACCAAGTTTAGTATGAGGTAGCATACCGAATACTGCCTTTTCTACCATTCTTGTTGGGTATTTAGCCATAACTTCCTTAGCTGTTAAAGTTCTAAGACCACCAGCATAGTCAGAGTGACTACGATATAATTTATCATCCCATTTGTTACCAGTTAAAACTACCTTATCAGCATTAATAACGATAACATTGTCACCACAGTTTACATGTGGAGTATAAGTTGGTTTGTGCTTACCTCTTAATAAAGTAGCAACAGCTGTAGCTAAACGACCTAATGTTAAGCCACTTGCGTCAACAACATACCAATTGTGTTGAACAGTTTGATTGTTTGCCATGAATGTATTCATGTTTTTCCTCCTAAATAAATAATAATAATTTAGGGCAATTGTGGATAATTGCTTTTAAAATGTACCGTATAGTATTTTACTTTAAATAAGTAAATAAGTCAAACATTTTCTTTATTTTTTCAAAAAAATTGTTAAAAATAAAACAAAAATCCCGAAATTAATCAGGATTTCATTTATATTTTATTATAATTCAGCTTTTAAAACATCAGATGTTTGCTTATTTCTAAAAGCTTCAAGCTTTTTAGCTAATTCATCATCAGATGTAGCTAATATAGCTATTGCTGATAAGGCTGCATTTTTTGCACCATTAATAGCTACAGTTAAAACAGGAACACCTGCAGGCATTTGCACAATTGAAAGTAAAGAATCTAAGCCATTTAGTGCTCTTGATTTAACAGGTACACCAATAACAGGTAATGTTGTCATTGCAGCAACCATACCAGGTAAATGTGCTGCTCCACCAGCTCCTGCAATAATAACCTTAATTCCTCTTTCTTTTGCAGTATGTGCATATTCATACATTAAATCAGGTGTTCTATGAGCTGATACAACCTTCTTTTCATATTCAACACCAAATTCATCTAAACATAAGCATGCGGCTTCCATTACTTCATAATCTGAAGTAGAGCCCATAATTATACCAACTCTAACCATAATTACTTACCTAACAATTCAAATAATTTAGCTGCTGCAAGTCTTGGACCATCATGTTCCATTCCAGGTACAGCAAGTCTTGTATGTAATACACCAACTGGTGTACCATCTTCAAATAATTGCTTAAATACTTTATCGATAATAACTCTTGTTTCCTTTTCCTTTTGAACAGGTCCAAATGGATTAGCAAAGAATGATTCAGTCATACCTAATTCTTGAGTTGTTCCCTTAGCACGTCTTGCACCACGAATGAAGATTTCCTTTGCTTCATCAGCATTCTTATAGAATTCTACTTCTGATTCACATTCCTCATCATAGTTATTTGCATATAAGAACATATCAACATGATATCCCTTCATAATTTGAGGATATGTTGCAACAGGGATAACTAATCTTGAGTTTGTCTTATCAGGGTTCATAAATATAGCTCTATCCATTTCCTTATAAGCATATCCAGATGTCATATCATCAAGTCTAACAAATGCACCAATTTCAGTACCATAAGCTACAACATGACCATTAACCATCTTAAATGTACCCATATCATCGAATACAGTTAATTGAGCTGAAATGTTATCACCAGCCATTGCTGATAATGCTTCTAATGATTCACTCTTACCTGCGCCTGAATCACCCATGATAACTACATTTTTAGTTCTTCCATCTTTCATAGTGATGTGTACACATGCACCATGAATAGGTAGATTACCTTCTTTAATCATTGAAACGTTATATAAAGTAAGCATCATCTTCTTCATATATCCGAAATAATCAATTGAATCATTATGAGGAGCAATACCTACATAAATATCATTTTCTTCATCATGATAGAAATATGATTCATCATCATAATCTGCACCAAAAATATAAATACAATCAGGTTTTTCACCCTTTATATCTGAAAGTGGTACAAATTCAAATAGATTACATAAAGTAATACCATGAGCTAAATAATCTCTATGGAAATATACATAAGTTAAAGCTGAACCAACTCTTGCTGCATAGCAATAATATTCATTAGCTTTGAAATTATCCTTAATCCAATTGATTGGATTTTCTTTAGCTTCAGGATATGTACCTGTTCTTTTATTCTTTGCTGAATAAGAAATAAATGGTGGACGAATTAAGATTTGTTCAATTGCTTCAGCCTTTGCTAAGAAATAATAAGGAGAATCCTTTTTCATCCATTCATTTCTAGCAATTAAAAGTGCAGCATTAACACCTGCTGGTAATTGTCTATAAATTGGGAATTGTTCACCGTATAGCTTTTCACAAATTGTTCTATATGTTTTTAAAATAACACTGTTGAATTCAGTTTGAGCTTCAACGAATGAATTAGATTCAACACCATCCTTTGTAGCTCTTGCCATAATTACTGCATAACGCTCTAAACGTCTCCAATAATCATAAAAGTTTTGAACTAAATCATAAACTACTTCTTTATGCTCTAAAGCTTGATTATAGAAAGGATCCATTGCTGCAATCTCATCTAAATCAAAGCTTAATAATAATTTAAATAAATTAATAGTATAATCTACAACTTTCTTTCTAGGGAAAAGCTTTAATACAGTAAGCTCAGCTTGATTTTCTGAATCAAATGAATGCTTAACGTATTTGCTCCAAACCTCCTTAAAGCAATCTGAAGATAATACTTCATTAGTTGTTTTACAGAATTTTTCTGAAAAATTCAAAACCACTTGTCTTTTACCTGTTACATACTCCATAAATAATCTTTCTCCTCTTTCAAATAAGTAATAATTAGAATAAACCTTTTATTTTACCATCAACTACATCCATATTATTAGCTGCAGGTTCCTTTGGTAAACCAGGCATTCTCATAATATCACCAGTAATTGCTACAATAAATCCAGCACCAATAGAAGGCATAAATTCTCTAATAGTCATCGCAAATCCTTCAGGTCTTCCTAAAAGCTTTGGATTATCAGAGAATGAATATTGAGTCTTAGCCATACAAATTGGCAAATTGTCCCAACCATTCTTCTTAAATGTTGCCATTTGATTTTTAGCTTGAGTTGTAAACTCAACGCTACCAGCGCCATAGAATTCCTTACAAATCTTTGTAATCTTAGATTTGATTGAATCATTTACGTCATATAAATATGTAAATGTCTTAGCACCATCATTATTATCAATTTGGCTAACAACTTTGTTAGCTAAATCAATAGCTCCTTCACCACCCTTAGTGAATACTTCAGAAAGTGAAACTTGATGTCCATTATCTAAAGCCCACTTATTTAATGCAGCTATTTCTGCATCAGTATCGCTATAAAATCTATTTATAGCAACAACATAAGGTAGGTTAAACTTTTTGATATTTTCAATATGCTTTTCAAGGTTACAAATTCCCTTCATTAAAGCATCAACATTTTCTTGATTTAAATCTTCCTTTAAAACACCGCCATGCATCTTTAAAGCTCTAATTGTTGCAACAACTACAACACAAGATGGCTTAATGCCAATTTGACGACATTTAATGTCAAAGAATTTTTCAGCACCTAAATCAGCACCGAATCCAGCCTCAGTTACAACATAATCAGCAAGCTTCATAGCAGCCTTTGTTGCTATAGCTGAATTACAGCCATGAGCAATGTTTGCAAATGGTCCACCATGAACAAATGCAGGTGAATGTTCTAATGTTTGAACTAAATTAGGCTTTAAAGCATCCTTCATAATAACAGCAACAGCACCAACAGCTTTAATATCAGCAACTGTTACAGGCTTTCTATCATATGTATATGCAACTACAATTCTAGAAACTCTTTCTTTAAAATCCTCCATTGAAGTTGATAAACATAATACCGCCATAATTTCAGATGCAACAGTAATGTCAAAATGATCTTCTCTTGGTGTACCTTGTAAATGTCCACCTAAGCCAATAACAACATTTCTTAAGGCTCTATCATTCATATCTAAGCATCTGTGCCAAATAACTCTTGTAGGGTCAATACCAAGCTCATTACCTTGCCAAATATGATTATCAATCATTGCAGCAATTGCATTATTAGCAGTTGTAATTGCATGGAAGTCTCCAGTAAAGTGTAGATTAATATCCTCCATTGGAATAACTTGAGCATATCCACCGCCAGCAGCTCCACCTTTAATACCCATAACAGGACCAAAGCTTGGTTCTCTTAAGGCTACCATTGATTTTCTTCCAGTTCTATTTAAAGCATCACATAGACCAATTGTTGTAGTAGATTTACCTTCACCAGCTGGTGTTGGAGATATAGCAGTTACTAAAATTACTTTAGCATCCTCTTTTCCTTTTAATCCTTCAACATTGACCTTAGCTTTATATTTTCCATATAATTCTAAATCATCTTCATTTAAATTAAGCTTCTTTGCTATTTCACAAATTGGCTTAATTTCTGCCTTTTGGGCAATTTCTAAATCGCTTAACATACTTCATACCCCTTCTTATTTGTTTTTATTACAAAATCACTTGTATTTATGCGATATACACATATAATATCACAAAACGTTAGTGTTACCAAACTATTTTTAATAATGTAAACGTTTACTTGATTAATACTTGTCTATTAAAAAAGTCACAGATAACCATTTCTTCTTTACTAGTAGGAATATTCTTACCAATAAAGTCAGCTCTAATAGGAAGCTCTCTATGTCCTCTATCTACGAATACTGCAAGTTCAATTTTAGCAGGTCTTCCTAAATCAACAATAGCATCCATAGCTGCTCTTACTGTTCTTCCTGTGTATAAAACATCATCAACTAAAATAATAATTTTATCATTAATATTTTCTTTAAAATTTATTTCAACATCAGGAATCTTCTTATGATCGTCTCTGTGACTACCGATGTTAATAACCTCTAAAGGTACATCAACATTTTCAAACATCTTGATTAAATTTTGTATTTCTTTAGCAATCGGTGTACCTTTTCGTTCAATTCCAACTAAAATTATTTTAGATAAATCTTCATTTCTTTCAATAATTTCATGTGTCATTCTTTTTAAAGTACGATTAAAATGATCGCTTTCTATAATTAGCTTCATATCTATACCTCACTGGATAATAATTTAATACATGAATGATTATAACATATTTATTTTATAAATAAAATAATCTTTATTTTTTAAAAGAAAAAAACGTTAATTGAAAAAGTAAATTCCGCTATAAATAGTTGAAAGAAAAAAAGAAGCATTCGCTTCTTTTAATCTTAATTATTCTTCTTCAGCATCATCAGTTAAATTAGCATTATGATATACTTCAGAAACATCATCACATTCGCTTAATGCTTCTAATAATCTTCTGAACTTAGCTTCATGATCAGCATCTAAGTCAACATAAGTTGAAGGAATTAAATTAACACCACATTCATCGAATTCGATTTCTGGCTTTGCAGCTTCTAAAGCTTCTTTAATAGCAGCAAAATCACCAGTTGCAGCGAATAATTCAACTGAACCATCTTCTTTAGTTGATAAGTCTTCGAAATCTAAACCAGCTTCCATTAAGATTTCCATAATTTCATCTTCAGAAACTGAGCTTGTAACGAATTGAGCTTTTCTTGCAAACATATAGCTTACTGCTGTACCAATAGTACCACCAGTTCTATTGAAAGCAGTTCTAACCTCAGTAAATGTTCTATTATCGTTATCTGTTAAGCATTCTACGATCATAGCAACATTACCAGGACCATAACCTTCATATACCTTTTCTTTTGATGCACCAGATGCAACACCTTGTGCTTTAGCAATTGCACGTTTAATAACGTCAGCAGGACATTGATCCTTCTTAGCTTTTTCGATAACCTTCTTTAAGCTTTGGTTCATTTCTGGATCAGGAACGCCACCCTTAGCTGCTTGGAAAATTTCTTTTCCCCATCTAGCATATTTTTTTGACTTCATGGCAGCAGTTTTAGCCATTGATGCTGCACGTACTTCATGTGCTCTTCCCATAGTTTACACAACCTTTCGATCTAAAATTTAAAATTTACTTTAATATTATATTAAAACTGACAATAAATTTCAATATTTTTTAAAAAAATATATAGTAAGAAAAAAAGGAGATTAAATCTCCCATAAATTATTTTTCCTTTACCATATATAAAATACCAATTGTTCCAGGTCCACAATGTGATGCTATAACTGAACCAGCTACAGTTTCAATAATATCAACATTAGGGAATAATGGTTTTAGTTTTTCCATTATATAATCTCTTGATGAAGGAGCAATTGAATGAGTAACTAAGATATGATCAGTATCTAATCTATCCTTATCAGCAACAATTTGATTAATCATAATATCTAAAGCTTTTGTTATTTTACCCAAAGGCTTAGCACCAACATGCATCTTGCCATCTCTAACTAAAATAATAGGTTTAATTTTTAAAATAGAACCAAATATTTTAGCAACGCTTGAGCATCTTCCACCCTTATACAAATAATCCATTTGTTCAATAGCGAATTGTGATAAAACTAACTCTCTATTCTTTTCCATATTTTTAGCAATTTCTTTAGCTGATAAGCCACTGTCTCTATCTTTAATAGCCTTTAAAATTAATAAACCAATACCAGTTGATAAATTCTTAGAATCTACAACATAAATTTTATCAGTTCCTAATTCTTCTTTAGCAAGAAGAGCATTTTCATAGCTTCTAGACATTTGAGCTGAAATACCTGTATAAACAATTTCATCTCCATTATCTATATGCTTTTTAAAAACATCAATTAATGTACCAACTGTAACAGCTGCAGTCTTAGGTAATTCCTTTTTTTCTTTAACCTTTTCATATAACTCAGCAGTTTGAATAGTTACACCATCTAAATATGATTCACCATCTGAAAAATTAACAGTTAAAGGTACAACCTCAATATCATTTTTTTCTAATATTTCTTTTGTTAAATCTTGAGTAGAATCAACAATAATTTTTACCATAATATCACCAATACTCTCCATAATATCTAGATTTTATATAAATATTATAATATAAAAGCATCTTTTTTTCTAGATATCATATTTTGCGATTATTTCAGATGGTGTTTTTCTTTCAAGCATAATTATTGGAAGCATTCCAAAAATATACATGATTAAATATAATGATAAGCCACCCAAAATAAACACAAGCACATTACCAACCATTATATTTTGACCTATTAATTCATTTGCAACTGAATTAAAAATATAACTAATAAATAAATATCCAATTATTCCTAGTATATATCCAATTAAGCATGTAAATGTTGTTAATATAAATATATCAGATAAATATTTATTATTTATTCTTAACCTAGATGAGCCCAATGATCTATAAACACCAATATTATAAATATCAGACATCATTTTACTTCTCATAATAAAATATACAAAAACAGCTGCAACCGCGCTTGTTACTGCAAAAACAACAAAGAATTCCTTAACCATTTCTCTTCTTTCCTTTAATGCAGTTGAGATAACATAATTTTGAACATTATCTATAGCAATACCATTTTCATAAAATCTTTGATTTAGCTTTTCTTGATCTAAAACATTAAAAGCTATTTTACCTGCTTCTAAATAATATGTTGATAAAGTATAGGCTGATAAGCTAACAAAAGAACAATAATTATAATCTTTTGAATTGAAAATACCAACAATTTTCATTTTTTTACCTAATGATTCAATCATTATTGTCTTTCCTATTTCAACATCAGCCATGCTATAACAAGAAACCATTACCTCATCAGCTTTAGTAGGATAGGTTCCTTCTATTAATCTAACTCTATCAGAATTATTAGAAATAAATTCAGCCTCATAATTTCTAATATGGAATGCTTTTTTATTTAAAATAATAGATATTGAATCTAAGCTATCACTATCCTTAAATTTACCAACTACTTTAGCTGTCTTAGTATCTGAACCAGTAGAATGAAAACTAATATAATCTCCAATTTCTAGTGGTAATTTTTCTGATATTAAAACTTCAAATTCAGAATTATTAAGATTTAAATCAATTCCATCTGATATTTCGTATTCTTCATATTCTTTATATCTAACATCATAATCAGCTTGATAATAATTATTATCTATTAAATAATTAAAATCTCTATAGGATTTCCAATCAGTATATGAATTATACTTTTCATATCCAACAGGTGATATATAAATCATCTTATTATCATTTTTACTTATTCCAACAATATTACATGTCATACCCTTTTCACCATAATAATATTTATTTAGGGTAATAGGTAATCCAATAACATTATCAATACTTCTTCCTGTTTCATCAGCTATTTTTTTAGCAACATCATATGAAATAGCAACATCATTTGAATTAACAGGCTTATTTCCTTTACTAATTTCTAAATTATAATCAAAATTAGGAACCAATGTTAAAGTAAATTTATTTGAAAAATAATGATTATAAACAATATTTTCAAAATATGAAACATTCACACTATCTAATGGATAAATATCAGTTATTTCTCCTTCTTCATAAGCATCCTCAAATACTGATGATATACTCTTTTTAATATTATCTTCCTTTCGATATGCAGTATTTATATTTTTAGAATATGAATAAGCATTATTATCAACATTTGTTGCGAAGGATAAAACAGCAAAGCTAACTGCCATAATAACGCCAATAAATGCTAAACAAATATATAAGAATTTTTGTTTTTTTCCAACCGCTCTAAAAGAAATAAAACTATTAGAGATTCTTTTTGCAAATTTCTTTAATTTTTTAGAATCATCCTTTTTATCATCATACCAAGATGTATCATATTCAAAATCATCAACATCTTCTCTTTTCATTTCCTTATAATTATCATTAACAACCTTTATATTAGATTGTTCTAATAATTTAATTGGCTTATCAGCCTTAAGATAAATATTACCATTTTTAACAATTACATCTAAATTTATTTTTAAAGGCTCATCAGAATCAGAATGAATCAAAACATCACCTAATTCTGTATTTAATTTAGTTTCATTTAAATCCTTTAAATAAATAGTTGATTCATCAACATTAGAATTAAAAGTAACATCAGCCTTAGCTTCCTTGCTACCAATTATTTTTCCATCCTTTACCTCATAAATAATATCAGAATAAAAGTTAGCAACATCATTTTCATGAGTAACTAATAATACTAATGATTGCTTAGAAATCTTTTTTAAAATATTCATAACATCCATAGTATTTTTACTATCTAGGTTACCTGTAGGCTCATCAGCAATAATAACCTTAGATTTTTTAACTAAGGCTCTTGCGATAGATACTCTTTGCTGTTGACCACCTGATAAAAATGATGCAACCTTTTTTCTATATTTAAACATTCCTACTGCTTTTAAAGAATACTCAATTCTTTTCTTTTGTTCTTCTAAATCAGTAACGCCAATTAAATCTAGGGCAATTCTTAAATTATCATAAACTGTTTCTTCTAATAATAAATTATAATTTTGGAAAACATATCCAACATTTCTAGATCTAAATTTATCGATTTTACTCATTTTATATTTATTAAATTCTTTATCATCAAAAGAAATATTACCACTATTAAATTTATCCAATCCACCAATAACATTTAATAAGGTAGTTTTACCAGAGCCTGAATGACCTAAGAATGTGATTAATCCTTTAGAAGGTAATTCTATTGATGTATCATTAATAACATGAATTTGATTTGATTTTCCTTTATTATAAAATTTATTTAAATTATTAATTTTAATCATATTAGAATACCTCCTTTATAGTTTTTGTTACAGAAAATTTGAATAATTTTTTATTAAATTTATTAGCTAGTAATAAATTAAATACAAACATAAATAATATGTAAACAATCAAAAACAAAGGAGAAAACATTGCCTTTACAATATCCATATTAGCTTCTTCTTTTGTAAACAAGAAGGTAATTAAATAAACTATAATTGCCACTATTGAGGCAAAAAAGCCTAAGGTTACAACCTCAAATCTAATCATTTTAGCCATTTGTGGCCTCATCATACCTAAAGACCTCATAATAGTATAATCCTTTTTTCTAGATTGATATACCTTTTGTAAAACAGCATAGCTAATGAATACTAAAAGAAGCATTACCAATGAAGAAAATATAATTGTTACAATAAATACTATATATGTAAAGGAAAAAAAGCTTTTTCCGCTTTTAGCTGGAATAATAACACTTAATCCATTATTATTAGCAATCTTTTTAAGATTATCTATATCATTAGTATAGATAGTTAATTCATAACAATCTGTTTTATAAAAATCATAAGGCAATTCTAAATATTCAGTTGATGATAAATATTCAATATCGATTTCATCAAGCTTGATTGTTTTTTGATATTCTTTTATTTTATTGTTAAAAAAATGAATATCACTCAAAGATGAATAATTTGAATACCTTAAATGTAATTTAGGCTTTTTTACATCAGTATATCTAACTAATAAATTAGTTATTAAATCATCAAGAGAAATTGAAGCATTAAAACTATTAAATTTAGCTTTTTCATCTATAAATTGTTGTTTAACAACAAGCAATGGATCATCAAGCTCATCTGATGTTGCTATACCAACAACATCAATATCTATATTTTCTCCATTTATAACTAAATATAAACTTCTACACTCAATGATACCATTTAAGGTGTAAGAATCAAAATAATGATTAGTTGGTAAAACTAAATATCCTTGATTTTCATCATAATTAGTATCACCATTAATTTTTTTAATTCTATAAGGCATATGTGCTGTTAAGCAAACACTTTTATATAAATAAAAATCAATTGAATTATTTCTTAAAGGTACTAATTGATCTTCATAAAAGGCATTTGAATATGATTCATAATCTTTAAATAAAGAATCATCAATCTTTTCATGATTTTCTTTATAAACAATAGCTCTTTCTCCTAAAATATTATTAAATCCAGAATATGAATTATTTTCAGAATTCAAGCTTGAAACATAAGATTCTCCAAATAAAAATAATCCTATTATAGATAAAACTAATAAAACTAAAAACACAAAAATATTCTTTTTAGGTGTTCTTCTTAGGTTATTTCCAGCAATAGATGCGATAGTTTTATATTTTATCTTTTTAACTTCATCATTAAAAATATCTCCATCCTTTACTTCTTCACAAACATTTTTATTAACATTAGTATCGTCAATTACTTCACCATCAGACATCTTAATAGTTCTAGTTGCAATTTCTTCTACCTGCTCATAATTATGAGTTACTATTAAAACAAGCTTATCATCTGCAACCTCTTTAATTAATTTAATAATTTCTTCACCAGTTTTACTATCAAGATTTCCTGTTGGCTCATCACATGCTAAAATAGGTGCATCAGTAGCAAGTGCACGAGCTATAACACATCTTTGCTTTTCACCACCCGAAAGCTTGATGCCTCTATTTTTTATTCTATGAGTCAATCCAACCCTTTCAATTAATTCTAAAGCTCTTTTTTTAGCTTCCTTTTTATCATAGCCATTAATTAAAAGTGGAAACATTACATTTTCTAATACAGTATATGAATCAATAATATTATAATTTTGATAAATAAAAGATACCTTTAATCTTCTAAATGTATCCATATCCTCTTGATTAAAGTAGCTTGTTTCATATCCATCAAAAAGGATTTCTCCTTCTTCATAAGAATCAACACCACAAATAACATTTAATAATGTTGATTTGCCAGAACCAGATTCACCTACAATAGCAACAATTTCATTTTTATCAAAATTAAGATTTATATTTCTTAACCCTAATGTAACAACGCCATTGTTGTTATAATATTTGCTAACATTCTTTAATTCAACCATTCCCCTAAACACTCCTCTTATTAATTTATAAAATGAGCAACATGCTTTTAAATTATATCATAATAAATTTAAAAATGATATAATAAAAAAGGACGTGATAATTTGAAAGCAATATTAGTAGGTGTAACAACCAAATACGATAAATATGATATAGATTATTCTTTAGCAGAGCTTGAAGCATTAGCTAAGGTTTTAGATATTGATTCTGTTTTTAGAATAACTCAAAACCTAGATTCTCCTAATGCCAAAACATATATAGGTGCTGGTAAGGTTGATGAGGTTATAATTGCTATAAATGCATATGATGCAGATATAGTAATTTTTAATGATGAATTAACACCATCACAATTAAAGCATTTAGAGGAAGCTTTACAAAAGGAAGTTATAGATAGAAGCTTTTTAATATTAAAAATCTTTGAATTAAGGGCCAAAACAAAGCAATCAGCCCTAGAAGTTAAATTAGCTAAGGATTTATACCTTTTACCAAGATTAGAGCTTATAAAGGGCCAAGAATCACGTATTGGTGGAGGATTATATAATAAAGGTGCTGGTGAAACACAACGTGAGCTTGATAGACGTCATTTAATGGCTGAAATAAATCATATTAAAGAAGATTTATTAAATATTAAAAGAATGAAATCTGAACAAATCAAAAGAAGAAAAAGAAACGATATACCAATCGTTTCTTTAGTAGGATATACAAATTCAGGTAAATCAACAACCATGAATACAATATTAGAATATTCAGGTTCAGAAAAAACAGTTTTAGCAAAGGATCAGCTTTTCGCAACCCTAGATACATCTAATAAAAAAATAACAATCGATAATAAAGATTTTATTTTAGTTGATACAGTAGGTTTTGTATCAAAGCTTCCACATGGATTAGTTAATTCATTCTTCCAAACATTAGAAGAAATAAGATATTCAGATTTAATAATTGTTGTCCTAGATGCATCAAGCCAATATATTAAAACCCAATATAGTGTTGTTATGAGTGTATTAGAAATGCTAAAGGTATTAGATATACCAACAATATATTTATTAAATAAATGGGAAAATACAATTTCTGATTCATTAGATATTATAGGAAAGAAAACAATAAAATTTTCAAATAAAACCAAATTAAATCTAAATGAATTGATAACAGAAATATTATCAGAAATATCTACAAATTCATTTATGGCTAGATTATTAATTCCTTATTCAAAAGGAAATCTATCTAATATTTTAGAAGAAAAAACAA
>JAFXUP010000147.1 GCA_017524905.1 Acholeplasmatales bacterium
AAAAAATGAGGTATTAATATGATATTACAAAAAACAGAAAAGTTTACTTTATCAAGATTGAATAATATTGATTTATTAAAAGATTTAGATGAAGAAACTAAAAAATTAATTACACAATATTTAAATGTTGAAAGTGAATATAGATATGCTTTAAGAGAAATGTCTGCAAAGCTTGAAAATCTAGATGATTATTGTCAAAGACATTTCGATCATAATCCTATTCATCATATGGAATCTAGAATTAAGACTCCTGAATCTATTCTAGAAAAGATGCAAAGAAGAGAATATGATATGGATTTTAAAACATTAAGAAAAAATGTTTATGATATTGCTGGTATAAGAGTAATTTGTAATTATATTAATGATATTTATCAAATCATCAATTTATTATGTCAACAAAGGGATTTAAGTATTCAAGTTAAAAAGGATTATATTGTAGCACCTAAACCAACTGGTTATAGAAGCTTACATATAGTTTTTGATGTTGAGCTATATTTTAATAATGAAATTAAAAAAGTACCTGTAGAAATTCAATTTAGAACAATTGCGATGGATATGTGGGCTTCTTTAGAACATGAATTAAGGTATAAATCTAACAATAATTTATCAGAAGAAGAAAAGAATAATTTAAAGAATTATTCTGATACTTTATATAATATTGATTTGAATATGCAAAGAATTTATATAAATAACACTGTTGGATTTGATGGAGGTAATAGAGACGATGATTGATTATGATTCATTAATTGAAAAATATAAAAAGCTTGGAGTAAATATTAACGATTTACCTAAAAGAGAAATGATTAAATCTGAAGAAGATATTAAGGCAATAAAAAAAGCTGCAGTAGTTAATAATGCAGTTTTAGATGAGGTTGCCAAGCATATTAAAGCTGGTATGTCTACTGAAGAAATTAATACAATTGTTCATAATAAGACAATTGAAATGGGAGGTATTCCTGCCCCTTTAAATTATGAAGGATTCCCAAAAAGTGTATGTACATCTATTAACGATATGGTTTGTCATGGCATTCCTTGTACAAATGATATTTTAAAGGATGGAGATATTATAAATGTTGATTGTACAACTATTGTTGATGGTCATTATGCTGATGCATCAAGAATGTTTATGATTGGTAATGTTGATCCTGAAATGAAAAGATTAGTAGAAGTTACTAAAAAGAGTCTAGATATGGCTGTTGAAAATTTAAAGCCTTTTTCTAGATTAAGAGATATTGGTTATATAATTGAAAAATATGTTAAGTCACAAGGCTTTTCAGTTGTTCATGAAATTGGAGGTCATGGTGTAGGAAATGATTTCCATGAGGATCCATTTGTTTTCCATTATGGTAAAAAAGGTACTGGTATGGTTTTATTTCCTGGTATGGTAATAACTATTGAGCCTATGGTTAACGAAGGTTCTAGACACGTATTTTTAGATGCTGATAATAACTGGACTATCTATACAGAAGATGGTGGTTGGTCAGCTCAATGGGAATACACTATTTGGATTAAAGAAGATGGAGTAGAAATTATAGCTCACTAAAGGGGTTGATTAATTTGGATATTAAATTAAATAAAGAAACTCTTTTTGTAATAAACACATTAGAAAGACGTGGCTATTTAGCTTATGTTGTTGGTGATTTTGTTAGAGATTCATTATTAAATCAAATTCCAAATGATATGGATATTGTAACTGATGCTACATTATCTGAGGTTAGAAATTTATTTAGTGAGTATAAAATTGTTGATTATAAGAAAAAGACCTTATCATTAGGTGTAATAATCAATAATTTTTATATTGAAATATCTACTTTTGATGGTAAATGCATAGAAGAAGATTTAATTAATAGAGATTTTACTATTAACGCAATAGCTTATTCACCATCAATTGGTATAATTGATCCATTAGATGGAATAAAGGATTTAGAAAATAAAATTATTAAAACTCCTAAAGACCCTATAGTATCTATTTGTAGTTCACCTTTAAGAATTTTAAAGGCAATTGAATTGAGCATAAAAAAAGGCTTTAAAATAGATTCAGAACTTAATGAGGTAATACTTTCAAGAGCGAGTCTTTTAGAAAATGAAAAGCCAACAAGATTTAAAAAATTTTTGGATTTTGTTTTTGAATCTAAAAAGCCTTCTATAATAATAGAGACATATTTTAATGTTTTTTGTGTAATCTTTCCATCATTAAAAGCTACATATAAATTTGATCAGCATTCAAGATGGCATCATTTAGATGTTTTAAGTCATATTTTAGCTGTTTTAGATTTTACAACTAATAATTTAGTATTAAGATATGCAGCCTTTTTCCATGATATTGAAAAGCCACAATGCTTTACAATAGATGAATTAGGTGAAGGCCATTTTTATAATCATTATATTTATAGTGCTGAGACTGCTAAATATGAGCTTATGAGATTAAATTATTCTAAAGATTTTATTAATAGAGTTTATAATTTAGTTTTATATCATGATAGAAGATTAGAAAATAAAGATATTATTATAAAAAGATTTTTACATGATTTTGGAATTAATGATTTAGAATTATATTTTGAATTAAAAAAATGTGATTGTCTAGGTCAAAATCCTAAATATTATAATAGAATAGATGAATTGGATTTAATTAAGGAAAGAGCTTTAGAATTAGCTAAAGAAATCTAAAAAAAAGAGATTTATCGATTTGATAAATCTCATTTTTTTATTTTCCTTCTTTTTTTAATTCATCATAGATTTCAGTTAAATCTTTTTCATCAAAATTATATTTAGTATTACAGAAGTTACAAGTTATTTCAGCTTTTTTATCTGTATTTAAAATATCTTTTATTTCAGTAGAACCAAGTGATTTAATTCCTCTTCTAAATCTATCCTTAGAGCAATTACAGAAATAATTTAATTCCTTTGTTTCTAATAATTTATAATCACCATCTGTAATTTCTTTAATAATATCTTCAGGAGTATAGCCTTCATCAATCATTTGGCTACAAGGCTTTATTTCTTTTAATTTATTTTCAAGCTTTGTAATATCTTCATCCTTACAGCCTGGCATAATTTGAATTAAAAATCCTCCAGCTGATTTTACTTTTGAATCATTATCAAATAAAACACCTAAGCCTACTGCAGATGGAATTTGTTCAGATTTAGCAAAGAAGTAGCTAAAATCTTCAGCAATTTCACCTGATACTAATTCAACAGAAGAAGAAAAAGGAGCTCTCATATGTAAATCCTTTATAACTTCTAATGTACCATTACCAATAGCATCTTTTACATCTAGATGCCCATTGTTATGTGATAGGTAAACTCCAGGGTTTTGAACAAATCCTCTTACCTTACCATCTGTTGCTTCAACTACGATTTTCCCAATAGGACCATCGCCTTCAATTTTTATATTTAGATATTCACCTGATTTATATGTAGCACTCATAATAGCTGCGATTGTTAATGTTCTACCTAAGGCAGCAGCTGATGTTGGCCACATATTAAATATTTTTTGATAGTGATCAACTATATCAGTTGTAATAGCAGCATAAATTCTTACAGTTTCGTGCATACAATATGCTTTTTGTAAATAATTCTTCAATTTTAACACCTCGAAAAGTATTATATCACAAATAAAATTAAAATCATTATTTTTATTTTTTTAAATAATAGGTAATTATATTTTTTATTCGTTTTTTCCACAAAAAAGTATAATAAATGTAATGAAAACGTTTTAATAATAGAATTTATTGAGAGACTTATTGACTAAATTGAAATATTTACTATAATAAAAATATCTATTTTGGACTGGCGCCTTAATAGATAACCTAGCAAAGATAGTTTAATATTTAAACTTGAGTATAATTATGGGACTAATGGTTAGATTCATAATTATTAGTTCTAAAAGAAATGAAGAACAAACTTAAGTTGTTCTTTTTTCTTTTTTACTAGGGCTTATTATATTTAAAAGCGTTGAATTAAGAGTAGTAAAATATTTATTATTTAATAGAGAGTCCTGGATGGTGGAAGCAGGATAAATAAAATATTTGAACGTGCTTAAGGAGCTTATCGTTATCCTGCGTTAAAGGGTTTGAGGTGGCTTAAAATTATTTAAGCAATAAGAGTGGTACCGCGGATGCTTTCGTCTCTTTCAATTTTATTGAAAGGGACCTTTTTTTATGTTAAAATAGTTTAAATGGAGGTAATTAAAAATGGGAAAAGGTATTAAGAAAGTAGTATTAGCATATTCAGGAGGTTTAGACACATCAATTATTATTCCTTGGTTAAAGGAAAACTATGATAATTGTGAAGTAATTGCTGTTTCAGGCAATGTAGGTCAAGCTGATGAATTAGAAGGTTTAGAGGAAAAAGCTAAAAAGACTGGTGCTTCTAAGCTTTATATTGAAGATTTAAATAAGGAATTTGTAGAGGATTTTATTTTCCCTACAGTTAAGGCAGGAGCAAAATATGAAAAGTATTTATTAGGTACTTCATTTGCTCGTCCTATTATTGCAAAGCGTATTGCAGAAATTGCATTAAAAGAAGGCGCTGATGCAATTTGTCATGGTTGTACTGGTAAGGGTAATGACCAAGTAAGATTTGAATTAACTATTAAAGCATTCGCTCCAAATATGAAGATTATTGCTCCATGGAGAGAATGGAATATTAAATCAAGAGATGAAGAAATTGATTATGCAGAGGCTCATAATATTCCTCTTCGTATTTCAAGAGAAACTAATTATTCAAAGGATAAGAATTTATGGCATTTATCTCATGAAGGCTTAGATTTAGAAGATCCAGCTAACGAGCCTCAATATAATAAGCCAGGATTCTTAGAATTAGGTGTTTCACCTGAACAAGCACCTGATAAGCCAGAATATGTAACAATTCACTTTGAAAAGGGTATTCCAACAGCTGTTAATGGTAAGAAGATGAAATCAGTTGATTTAATTTGGGAATTAAATAAGATTGGTGGAAGAAACGGTGTTGGAATTTTAGATATCGTTGAAAACAGACTTGTTGGTATGAAGAGCCGTGGTGTATATGAAACTCCAGGTGGAACTGTTTTATATGAAGCTCATGAATTATTAGAATCAATCACATTAGATAAGGAAACTTCTCATTATAAGAAGAGTGTTTCTGATAAATTTGCAGAGCTTGTATACAATGGTTTATGGTATACACCTTTAAGAGAAGCATTAAGTGCTTTTGTTGATAAGACTCAAGAAAATGTTACAGGTGACGTTAAATTAAAATTATATAAAGGAAATATTATTCCTTCAAGTATTACATCTCCATATTCATTACACAATATGGATATTGCATCATTTGATGATGATGGTGGTGCATATAATCAAGCTGATTCAGCTGGATTCATTAATTTATTTGGCTTACCAGTTAAGGTACAAGCAATGGTTAATGAAAAAACAAAGAATTTAAAGTAAGGTTTAAAAATATAAGGTTTAAGAGGTATTAATTATGGCTAATATGTGGGCAGGAAGGTTTAAAAAGGAAGAAAATAAAGAGGTTAATGATTTTAATTCATCAATATCATTCGATTCAAGAATGTATAAATCAGATATTTTAGGCTCAATTGCCCATGCAACAATGCTTGGAAAGCAAGGAATTATTTCTAAAGAAGATTCTGAATTGATAATTAAAACATTGTCTTTAATTTTAAATGATTTAGATACTGGTGTTTTAGATTTTGATTATGAAGCAGAAGATATCCATATGTTTATTGAAGCAGAATTGACTAAAAGAATTGGTGATGTAGGTAAAAAGCTTCATACAGCAAGATCTAGAAATGATCAAGTTGCTTTAGATATTAGACTTCATTTAAAGGATGAAGTAGAGGTTATAAAATCTTTAATTTGCAAATTAATGAATGAAATTATTAATTTAGCAGAAGAAAACAAATATACAGTAATGCCAGGATATACTCACTTACAACGTGCACAGCCTATTACATTTGCAAATCATTTACTAGCTTATGCATATATGCTAAAACGTGATATTGAAAGATTTGATGATGCTAAAAAGAGAATGAATTATTCTCCTTTAGGATCTTGTGCACTTGCAGGTACAACTTATCCAATTGATAGAGACTTTGTAGCTTCAAGATTAAATTTTGATGGCATTGTTAAAAATAGTTTAGATGGTGTATCTGATAGAGATTTTTGTGTTGAGATAGCATCAGCTTGTGCAACACTAATGATGCATTTATCTAGATTTTCTGAAGAAATCATTTTATGGAGTTCTTGGGAATTTAAATTTATTGATTTAGATGATGCATATTCTACAGGCTCATCTATTATGCCTCAAAAGAAAAATCCTGATATTTGCGAGCTTATAAGAGGAAAAACTGGAAGAGTTTATGGAAATTTAAATACTTTATTAGTTATGCTTAAAGGCTTACCTTTAGCATACAATAAAGATATGCAAGAGGATAAGGAAGCTATATTTGATTCATTAGATACTGTTAAAATGTGTCTTTCAATTTTTGCACCTATGTTATCTACTATGAAGGTTAATAAGGATAATATGAGACGTGCAGCAGCAAAAGGCTTTATTAACGCAACTGATTTAGCTGATTATTTAGTTAAAAAGGGAATGCCTTTTAGAGATGCATATAAAATTTCAGGTACAATAGTTGCTTATTGTATTGATGAAAACTTAACTTTAGAAGAAGTTAAATTAGATATTTATAAGAAATATTCTAATTTGTTTGAAAGTGATTTATATGAAGCAATTGATTTAGAAAAAGCAACCTTTAGAAGAACTTCTAAAGGTGCATCTGGTATTGAATCAGTTGAAGCTCAAATCAAGGATTTAAGGAGCTAAATATATGAAATATAAAGTATTTATAGATGGTAAAGAAGGTACAACAGGTCTTCAAATTTTTGAAAGATTTGCTTTAAGAGATGATATTGAATTAATTGAAATAAAAGAAGAATTGAGAAAGGATTTAGAAGAAAGAAAAAAATGCATTAATGCATCTGATATAACTTTCTTATGTCTTCCTGATCAAGCTGCAATTGAGGCAGTATCATTATTAGAAAATAAACATACAAAAATCATTGATGCATCTACAGCTCATAGAACACTTCCTAATTGGGCTTATGGTTTTCCTGAATTAGGTGATGATTTTAAAAAGAAGATTGAAACTAATCAATTAGTTGCAGTTCCTGGATGCTATGCATCAGGATTTCAAGCAATTGTATATCCTTTAACTAAAATGGGTATTGCAGGAGTTGATTATCCTTTTACAGCTAATGCAATTTCAGGTTATTCTGGTGCAGGTAAAAAAGGTATAGCTCAATATGAAGATCTAAATAGAGACGCTTCTTTTGATGCTCCAAGATTATATGCTATGAGTCAAATGCATAAGCATTTAAAGGAAATGAAAGCTATATCTGGATTAAAAGAAGAACCACTTTTTAATCCATATGTATGTGATTTTTATAAAGGTATGCTTGTTACAGTACCTTTATATGTTGATAGATTAAAACAAAAAATAACTCCAAAGGAATTACATGAAAAATTTTGTGAATTCTATAAAGGAAAAAAATTTGTTAGAGTTATGCCTTTTGATGAAAAAGGTACAGAATCAGGATTCTTATCTGCAAATCATTTAGCAGGTAAGGATTATTTAGAAATTTATATTTCAGGAAATGAAAATAGAATTTCAATTACATCTTGTCTTGATAATTTAGGTAAGGGTGCATCTGGTGCTGCGGTTGAGTGTATGAATATTATGCTTGGCTTACCTGAAGATTTAGGACTTAATTTATAAGGAGAAATTATTATGAAGGTTATTGAAGGTGGTGTATGTGCACCAAAGGGCTTTAAGGCTAATGGTATACATGCAGGTATAAGATATAATAAATCAAAATTAGATTTATCTTTAATTAAATCAGATGTTTTAGCATCAGCAGCTGCTGTTTATACAACTAATTTAGTTAAAGGTGCCCCAATTTATGTAACAAAGGCTAATATTAATGATGGAAAAGCAATTGCTATGCTATGTAATTCAGGTAATGCTAATACATGTAATGCTGATGGTATTGAAATTGCTACAAAATGCTGTGAAATATTAGCTAATAATTTAAATATTAAGGCAAATGATGTTATTGTTGCATCAACAGGTGTAATTGGTCTTCCTTTATCAATTAAGCCTTTTGAGACAGGTATTCCTTTAATTGTTAAAGGATTAGGTAATACTAAAGAACATGCAACTAAAGCATGTGAAGGTATTATGACTACTGATACAAAGGTAAAAGAAATTGCAGTTGAATTTGAAATTGGTGGAAAAATTGCTAAGCTTGGTGCTATGACTAAAGGCTCTGGTATGATTTCACCTCAAATGGCAACCATGCTATGCTTTATAACAACAGATGCTAATATTGCTCCTGTTATGCTTGATAAAGCTTTACATGAGGTTTCAGATGATTCATTTAATATGCTTTCTGTAGATGGTGATACATCTACAAATGATATGCTATCAATTATGGCAAATGGTTTAGCTGGAAATGAATTAATAATTTCAGCTGATGATGAATATAACAAATTTAAGGATGCCTTAGAATTTGTTTGTAAGGAATTAGCAAAACAAATGGCAAAAGATGGTGAAGGTGCAACTAAGCTTATTATTTGTAAGGTTAATGGTGCTAAAACTGATAATGATGCAAGAACTGTTGCTAAATCAGTTATTAAATCATCTTTATTAAAGGCAGCAATGTTTGGTGCTGATGCTAACTGGGGAAGAGTTTTATGTGCAATAGGTTATTCTAAAGCCAATGTAGATATAGAAAAGGTTGATATGTCATTCTCATCTAAAAAAGGTGAAATAAAGGTTTGTAAAAATGGAGCAGGTATTCCTTTTTCAGAAGAACTTGCTAAAGAAATTTTATTAGAAGATGAAATTAACATTAATATTGAATTAAATGATGGCTTTGCATATTCAGAAGGCTATGGTTGTGATTTAACTTATGATTATGTAAAGATTAATGGTGATTATAGAAGCTAATAATTGGAGGTATTAAGAATGGTAGGATTAGATGAAAGAGCTAAAATTTTAAGTGAAGCTCTACCATATATTTTAAAATATAAGGACACCATTATTGTTATTAAATATGGTGGAAACGCAATGGTTGATGAAAATTTAAAGGCTAAGGTTATGGAAGATGTAGTTATGCTTTCAAGCCTTGGTATGAAGGTTGTATTAGTTCATGGCGGAGGCCCTGAAATTTCATCAATGCTAAAAAAGGTTGGAAAAGAATCTAAGTTCGTTAATGGACTTCGTGTAACAGATAGTGAAACAGCTGATATTGTAACTCAAGTTTTAGCTGGTAAGGTTAATAAAAATTTAGTTAAGCAATTGAATTTAGCTGGTGGTAATGCAATAGGACTATCTGGTTTAGATTCAGGTTTAATTGAAGCAGGTCCTTTAAGCCCTGAATTAGGATATGTAGGTAATATTTTAAATATTAATCCTGATGTTATCCTTGATTTATTAAATATGGGCTATATTCCTGTTGTATCAACTATTGGATATGACCAAGATGGTAATGTTTATAATATTAATGCTGATACAGCTGCCGCAAGAATTGCTGGTGCTTTAAATGCTACAAAATTTATTGCAATGACTGATATCGCAGGCGTTTTAAAGGATAAAAATGATCCTAATTCATTAATGAAATTTATTAATGTATCTGAATTAAAGGGCT
>JAFXUP010000148.1 GCA_017524905.1 Acholeplasmatales bacterium
ACTAGTATCTAAATTGTGTAAAATAACATCCACATTTTCTTTAACGAATTTGCAATTCATAAAGCTGAAGAAATCATCATATTCTAAGTTATAATCTTTAACAATATCTGTAATTTTTTTCATTTCAGTTAAGAATTTTCCCAAAGAATCAATTTCAGTGTTTAAATAAGTAGTATAAGCACCATTTAAAGTAGTTAATTGCGCTTTCATACTGCCAGTATCAGCAATAGCATCTCCTATAAGAGTTCGCATAATATTTAATTTGGATACTGCATTAGATATTCCACTATCACTACCCGAGGATAAATCATATGGATAACAATATTTAGGGTGATAAATAATTTCGCTTGTTGGAGGTGTTGCAGAACATCCAGCAGTTGAAGTGCTTTTTATATCCCATTTTTCATTTTTAGTATTAGCTTCTGAATAATCATTAATTTGATTTAACAAATTGACAAAATTATATGAAGTTGGAGGAGTTGTTCCAGAACTTGTATCTATTAATTCAAATTCGTCTGAATTAAATTCTGCTCTCTTATTTAATTGGTCTAAATATTCATTATATACAAAAGTATTTAATTTATCATTAAATTGATTTTTTATTTCTTCAATGGCTAATTGATTTTGTTTTAAGTCGTTAAAATTTTCCATTTGAGCATCAAAGCCTAATTCTTCTAAAATATTCCCATCATCATTAAAGCATTTATTCAAATATTGTTTAACATTATCTAATATTATAGTATCTTTATCACTTCCCAAATTATCTTCACTGATTAAAAAGCTAATAACTCCTACAAGGTCATTTCCTACCATTCCAGCAAGAGTGAACCATGAGCCTCCCAAGAAAAGAACCAACATAAATAAAGCCATTACATTCCAGAAAATGTGAAGGATATATTTAAAAAAGCATTGAAAGCATGTTAAATTAGTGCATACTTCTCCAGAACAGCAACATAATAAAAGCATAAAAACAATAATAGCTACACAAAATATAACTAAAAGTGAAAAGAATAAGGCATAAATTATGTGGCCTGTTTTATCAATTTTATCAGCGTTATCTAAAATATAGTCAGCTATTAAATTCTTTAATATTTTAAATTCTGTTTTTATTTCTCCTAATTTAGTGTCAGCATCTGATAAGCTCTGAGTTATTGAAGCAGTAGTTAAGATTGCATTAAAGTTTGTTTTAGCACTGCCCATTTCATTTACTGATTTGGTTGCTAAAGAATTATATTCATTAAACCAGAAATAACTTCCAGAATTTTCTGGAGAAGCTTCATCATTATTTTTATCATAATTTCCAAAATCATAAGCTAAATCTAATTGATAGTTACCCAATTTATGTAAACCGGCTATTGAAGCTCCAGCAGCTACAAATGCATCTTTAAATGAACCTTTATCATTATTAACAACAGTTTCATAACCAGTCAAAGTAGTACCTAAATTAATTGGGTCAATTGCACCTATTTTTGTAGAGATTTGTCTAAGAATTGATCTAATATTATCAATTCCTGCCCAATAAGGAGG
>JAFXUP010000149.1 GCA_017524905.1 Acholeplasmatales bacterium
AATTTGAGTTGTAATATTTTTTCCATATTTATCAGCTTCATCTAAGAAATTAAGCATATCAATAAATAATTTGTCGGGTATACATAAAATTTGTTTGGCCAAATTTTCAATTAAACTTAAAAAGCATCTTTTAGCATAGTACCAAGTATCCATATTCATTCTTTTATGGAAATTTTGGAAGCTGACTAAAATTCTGGAAATACCGAATTCATAATTACCTTTAGCACAATAAAGTGTACCAACAATTAAATTAACAATACAAACATGGAAATATTGACCTTCTGGATTTGAAGCCATAGCTTTTGCCTCTTCTTCTTCTACTTGTTTAATAATATCTTGAGCTTGTTCATTTTCTTGCATCATAATTAAAGATACACATAAATTAGATACTACACTTGCAGGTATACTTAGAATATCAGTAGCATTATTAAAAACATCTGTATAGTATTTAATTGCCTCTGGAAAGCATGTTTCTTGGATAAAATATGCATGGCCCATATTAATTTTCCAAGTTTGGTTTTCATTATAAATATCTTGAATATCACTAGATTTTAAAATTGATTCAACGGTTTCATATTTTCCTAAATCCCAAAAAATTTTGGCTTGAGCAGTAATTACTGGTAAATATTTTTGTAAAATATCTTCATAGGAGTTAACTATTTTACTAAAGAAATTTTTATCTGTATTATTTTTATTATCTTTCATTAACTTATGTTGCTTTTCAATTAAATCTTTATATATTTTACCTAATTTATCTAAAGATTCATAAGCTGCTTCTTTTGAAGTTCTCATCATTGATAAAGCAGTAATATAACTAATTTCTTCTTCAGATAAATATTTTGTTTTTAATTCCTCATTTTCACTTAAAACATCATGAGCTAAATCATATTGTTCATATTTACAATATAAAATTAATAAATTAGCTAAAGCCTCAGGAGGACAAGGTGGATTTTTTAATAAGAAATTTAATTTTTTGAAAGAATCATCTGGATCTTTTTCAATATTAACTAAAGCCAAATTATGTAAAGTAACACTATCTAATTCTTCATCTTCTCTTGGTGGCATTTCATTAAGAGATTCTCTAGCATCATCTGCATTACCTAATTGATAGTCAATTGCAGCTTTTAAATTATAGGCTTCAATAAGACAACTTTCATAAAGAGCAGGAGTATTTGCCAAAGATTGTCTTGGCATTCCAGGATCTACTCTGCTTTTTAATATAATATCAGGATGGTTCTTATTTGCATCCTCGAAGATATTTTGAATACAAGTATGAGATGAAGATAATATTTTTAATTTATAACAGCAAACACCTATATTATATTCTATATCAGGAGATTCTCCAAGTTTTTTAGCGTTGGCAAATTGAGCTTGAGCTTCTTCATATTTTCCTTCTTTATATAAAACACATCCTTTACATACCATTGTTTCTTGTCTATCTTCTGCAGCATTATTTAATATTTTTTCACTATCGCTTAATTCATTCATTTGATATTTTATTGCGAATTGTAAAATACTTTTTTGATGGTTATAATCTGGTGGAATAGTGTTTGCAGCTTGGAGAGCTTCTTCATAGTTTTCTGATTTATATAAAGCTTGGGCTAAATATATTTTATATTCTACAACATCTGGATAATATTTTGATAATTGTTCATACATATCTGCTGCTATTTCATAGT
>JAFXUP010000150.1 GCA_017524905.1 Acholeplasmatales bacterium
CAATCCCCAAAAATAAAATTATTAATTATTTAATTAATTTTAAAATAAATTATATTTAAAATTAATAAACAATAATAATTATTATTTTCAATTAAATAAATATAAATAAATAATTTTATAATTTTATATAAAAATAAATGAATCAAGGTTATGGAGGCTATCCACCACAACAAGGAGGTTATTATCCACCCCCTCAAGGAGTAGGAGGCTATGGGCCAGGCCCAATGTCAAATCAAGGATATCCAAATCAACCTCCATATGGAGGATATAATAATTACCAACAACCCCCAGGTGGTTATCCACCTCAAGGAGGATATCCACCACAAGGAGGATATCCACCACAAGGAGGATATAATCAACCTCCAATGGGAGGTTATCCACCTCAAGGAGGCTATAATCAACCTCCAATGGGAGCTTATCCACCTCAGCAACCATATGCACCTCCTGTGGCTGCAGAGCCAATAATTTCTTTACAACCACCTGCGGGAATATATCCAACTTTTCAAACATATGGAAATAATATTGCCCAAAATTTATTAGATCAGGACTGCCAAATTTTAAGAAGAGCAATGAAAGGTTTAGGTACTGATGAAGCTGCTATTATTAATGTTTTGACTTCTAGGCCAAATGCTCATAGATATATGCTTAAACAGAGATATAAAGCATGCTTTGGAAGAGATTTAGTTAAAGATTTGAAAAGTGAATTATCTGGACATTTTGAAGATGTATGTCTTGCAATGTTAGAATCTCCTTATGAGCTTGATTGTAGAAGTTTATATGAAGCTATGCATCGTTTAGGTACAAATGAAGCTACTCTTATTGAAATTATTGCTACAAGACCAACTCATCAATTATATCAAGATAGAATGCTTTTCCAACAAATGTATAACAAAGATTTAATACAATATGTTGAAAGTGAAACTTCTGGTCATTTTAGAAAAACTTTGGTAGCTATGCTTCAATGCCAAAGACATGAAAATAATTATCCTATCAATCATGCTGAATTACAGATGGAAGCTCAAAGATTATATATGGCTGGTGCAGGTAGATGGGGAACTGATGAATCTATTTTCACTCAAATCTTTGCAAAAAGATCACCTTGTGAAATTGCTGCTATAGCTCAACATTATAAACAGCTTTCAGGAGTTGATTTATATACTTCTATACAAAAAGAATTTTCAGGAAATGTTGAAAAATTATTAAAAGCTATTTTCTATGCTTCTATTAATGCACCAGAATGGTTTGCTACTAGAGTAAGAAATGCACTTGAAGGAGCTGGTACTAAAGATAAACAATTAATCAGAATTATTGTTTCTAGAGCAGAAATTGATTTAAGAGAAATTAAACAAGCTTATTTCAGATTATATGGAAGAGATATGGTTTCAGATATTAGAAGTGATACTAAAGGTGACTATAAAAAAATTCTTACTGAAATTTGTAATAAATGCTAATTAAGCAAAATAAATAAATTTATTATTATAACTTTATATGAGTAATATTATCCTGAAGAAGGATTTTATTTTTGAATTATATTAAACTTACATTTTAATTTTAAATTTTCTTTTATTAAATTAATTAATTTACGTTTTTTAATTAATTTAAATAAATGATGTAAATTATTTAATAATTATATTATAATTTTTTTATAATTAAATGGGGATTGGG
>JAFXUP010000151.1 GCA_017524905.1 Acholeplasmatales bacterium
AAATATTTTTATAAAAAAAAGAATAATTATAAATTTTTATAATATACTTTTTAGTTTAATGTTCAATTTTTTTGTTTATGAATAATAAAAAAATCAAATATTTTATTAAATATTTGAAAATTAAAAAAAATTTTATCAAAGAAAATAACATTCATAATTTAGGAATTCATTCATTTATTATGAATAATAATAATAATAGAAAAAATGTTATTATTTATAATATTCATCTTCAATTTGTGAGTTTTGAATTCATTCATAATTTGATTTTTTAGCTTCAAATTGTTGAGTATAGTAAATTGTTAAATTTATTAGATTTTGAATTCTTAGACCACGATAATCTCGTCTAGCTTGGTTTACTGGGTCAATAAAGCTTCAAAATGGTGGAAAAGAATATGATGAGTGTCATCCTCACATTCTTTTCCAATAACACTTATTAAAGCTCTACTTACATAAACAAGGCCTTTAGCATTATTATAGTATGTAACATATTTATCATCGATTTTGAAAGTTGCATTTCTAAATATGTATCATAATCTTCAACATATCTCTTACCCTTAAAACCATAGTTGTAATCTAAGAAAGCAGCATCAGTAGATGTTCTTTACTGCCTAATAATTTTTCTAGATTTGATTATGTTGAATAGATTAATTTTTCACCATCATAAACTGCAGCCATTGAACAAGCAACACCAACTTCAGCTGGAATTTCATCTAATCCATAGATTACATTAACAGCATTAATTTGGTGTTGAACATTTACTACTAATTGCTTTTATATTAATGTAATCATTAATGTTGAGGATATTACCAATGAAGTATTCTGAATCACCAGATTCAATACTTTCATCATATTAGTCATTTTAAGAATAATAATTTCAATATATCACTAATTTCAATACCTTGTAAATTAACATGGTTGCGGACTTTAACTCTGTTTTCATCGAGTATCAGCCATACCTTTACGAGCACATGAAAAGCTAAAATATTCATTGATTGTTAGATGGTCATCAATGTATGAGTCTTTAATTGGAATTTAGATTGTATCCTTAATAACGTATCTTACGTTCATAGTTATATGAACGATTCACAAGACCAGCATACCTAAGTAAATTGTGATACTTTACCATATTTTACCATGATAATAACTGAGTTATTAGCATTTGCAGGATCATTCATAATCTTTTCAATGTTTAGCTCTGTCTTTAACATCTTTCAAAGAGTAACTACCTTAGTATATCTCTCATATCTGATAATAAACCTTTAGCAAATTGTTTCGGATTTTAGCTATTGTTTATCAGCATCAACAAAGTATTCATATTTTTGTTGTATGATGGAATATCAACTACTGACATTGTAATACCACTCTTATTTGAGTATTTGGTTTAAATCTTTATTCTTATCCAATGTTGTTGAAACAAAGCATCAGGATATTGTCTGTGTAACATTAAAATTAATTACTTAATCAAATCACACCCATTGATCCATTAACATGGTTAATATAGTTAAATGATGCAGGAAAAGCATTATTTAAAATAATCTTACCAATAGTTGTGGTGATAATTCCTTCTTTAGCAAATGTTTTTTCAGGATAAGCTTTAGTTGAAATGTCAACTACTGATCTTAATGATACAGCATCTAATTGTTATGCTTTTAATGCTTCATTAAC
>JAFXUP010000152.1 GCA_017524905.1 Acholeplasmatales bacterium
TATTTTATCACAAAAATAAATATTAAATTTTAAACTCCATTTAGAATAATGCCAATAAAATCAAAAACAAGAACAAATAGCTTGAAACATAAATCATCTCACCAATTGATTTTCTTAAATAAATTTTAGGTTCGCCATCCATTCTTATAGTTAATACATCATCTTTTACAGAAATGCAATCTCCAGCCTTTAATTTATTACAAAATTTATCATCATCATTCAAGCCATGATCTTCAATTTCAATAGTTCTACTAAGTCCTTTACCAACAGCAATCATTATATCATTTCCTCTCATATATACATAATTATCAGCATCAACATATTTAGTTGTAAAATCAAGGTCGAAAATATTATAGTCTTTTCTTATTTGATTCACAGTTTTAATTAATTGATACAAATCCGATTCTTGATCATAATTCCCAAACAATGGTTGTCTTCTTTTATCAAAATCTCCTCCACTATCTAAGTATTGTTCATCGCCATAATAAAATATAGGTATTCCCTTAAAGAAAAAAGTAAAAACTACTAAATTTCTAAGTCCTTTTGATCTATAGCCTAAAGAGCATTGATATAAAAATCTTTCTGCATCATGAATATCGAACAAAATTGCATTGTATTGAGGTGAAGTATATTGCGAATGCCCGGTTTTAATATAATTATCTAAATTAAGCATTGAACCATCGCAAAAACTGCTTCGCAATTGGTAAAATAAAGGAAAATCAGCAACGCCATCCATATATTGTTGATAAGAGGCTACATAAGTTACATTTTGATTGTCAAAAATACCTAGAGTATACACGCCCTCAACTGCATATGTTAAATTATTCCAAAACCAAGTAGGTGCATTCACTACATCAGCATACCTTACTCCATCAAAGCCATAATCTTTAAGCATTTTTTTTAACCAATTTATTATAGTTTCGTTAACAAATGAATTTTCATGGTTTAAATCAGGCATTCCCCAAATTCGGCAATTTTCTTTATACCATTGCTCATCCCAGTGACCTTCACAATCTTTGTCAGTTAGATTATGATAATGTTCAGTCTTATTAAAAGGATTAAAAGTAGAAATATCTAAATCCCCAGCCATATGATTAGGAACTGCATCTAATATTACCCATATATCATTATTATGGCATTCTGTTATTAAATCTTTTAATTCTTGATCTGTTCCAAAATTTGGATTGATTTTATCAATATCTATATTATGATATCCATGATAAGAGCCTGGTTTATTTTTTAAAGGAGGTGAAATCCAAATTGCACCAAATCCCATTCCTTTTATATAATCTAAATGATTTTTTATTCCATTAAAGGTTCCACCACAAGTTTGATTGCAATAATAACTGCAATCACATGTGGCTTGACTATCATCATCGGAAAGAGCAAATCTATCAGTTAATATTTGATATATTGCTCTTGATTTCCATTCTTCTTTTGTGTGCTTATCACATCTTATTGAATATATTAGAATTAATGAAATATAAACAGTGATAAATAAATTTAAGTTATATTTCATATTTAATTTTATTATTATAAATAATAATGATATATGAGTAATAAGAGATGCCGTTCCTAATCATATGACTGGAGATTAAGATATTACTACTTTTAATCCTTTTAATAAGACTGAACATTATCA
>JAFXUP010000153.1 GCA_017524905.1 Acholeplasmatales bacterium
CTCCTTCTTTTATAGGAACTCCGAATCTTATTGAAGGTATAGTTAAATGATAATCATGTGCTTTATTAGTAGGATCATTTACTGAAGGTAAAGTTTCAAACATATCTTCATTTAAGGTCATTTTTATTTCCCATAATTTACCTCTTAAATGATCAGGGAAATTTGAACTAACATTTAAACAATAAAAATAATCACCTTCTAAAGCATCTTTAATTGTTAAAATATTATTAAAAGTAAGATCAAAAAATTGTGGTGAAACATCTATTACATGTTGTGAAGGACTTAAAGTAACATATTCTTTAATTTCTTCTGGAATTTCATATGACATGAATTTATATTCTGAAGGATATTGAATAGCTGTAATTTCACCCAAATTTAATTGATTAGAATTTAAAAATTTTGAATAAGATGCTTCATTTAAAGTAATAGCTCCTTCTTTCATTACCCAATCAAATCCTGCATTATTATAAAATACAATTTTAACATAAGTAAATTCCCCAGGTTGGACTTTACATGAAGTTCCATCAATACCTCCTACATATATTGTAGTAGTAGCATCACCATAACCATGAGAATTCATATAAGTTGTCATAGTATATTCTCTATTTAATTCTTTTTCATCATTTATATCAAATAATTCATATAAATAAGTATTAAATGTATTTATAGTAGTAGGAATTGCTTTTGCTGAAATGGTTACATCGACTCTTTTTCCTATAACAGTATTCACATTACTATCAAAATATTGATATGAATTAGGTCCATCTGGAGGTTGCCAGTAAGTAAATCTACCACCATCTTGTATTTTAGTTATACCTTCATATTTACTTGATTCCATTGGATCTAATTTTAATATAACATTTATATCTTCCATTGCATTACTTCTTAATCCTGCTGCAAAATATAACCAATCTCTATCATTGTTTGTATATACTCTATTATCAACTTTGGATATATTAGATATATTATATTGATAAGGAGTTTCTTGTAGACAATCATAGTTTCCATATCTTTCATCTTTTTCTTTTAAATCTGGTATTATAGGTATTACATTATTTTGATATACATTTTTTAAATAAGAATATTTTGTTTGATTAGCTCTTATTTTAACTCTATGTCTATTAAATAGGCATACATATATATTTTTAAATCTTTTTGTTATAACTTCTGATTGACCTTCTTTTTGTTTCAAATTATATCCATTAATCCAATCTGAATCTTTTAATAAAGAATCATGTCCAACACTAACTCTATTAACTTTTTGTTGTCCGGCTATTAATGTATGATCTTTATTTTGTAATTGATCACTCCACCAACCTTCATATAGAGGAAATTTCTTTAATTTATAAGTATTATCGTATGTAATACTATATCCTAACCCTTTATATATAGGGAAAGCAATAATGTCATGAGGTTTTGAAATTGGATTATCTAAATTTGGTATACAATCATCTAAATGAAATGGATATCCTTTATAAAATGGATCATCCCAATGATCTTCTAAACCTAATTGCCATAAAACATTTGGATAAATATATCCATCAGGTAAATAAGCCTCAATTAAAGGAGAATAATTCCAATTATCATCAGGAGTTGGATCTTTTTCATCTGTAATTTCTTTTGGACGTCTTTTTATAATAGGTAAACCATCTTTTGTTGCTTGCAAACTACATTCTGTCATTTTAGTAGTATTAAAAGAAGCAGCACAGGTCATCATATCTTTCATTTTTGATATCATATCTGAAGTTATTCTAGTACCATTCATATAAGAATTTTCATCATAGCATTCTCCATATACTGCACTGAAACCTAAATTAATATCATAATCATCACCTAATTCTGGGCCTACTGTTTCTCTATCATCTATAAATAATGGATTTCCATAATCAACATTATTTTCTTTAATAAATGCCCTTTGATTTTTATGACATAAAACAGGTTCCCAATATAATTTATATGTATTTCTCATTTTCATTTGAACTCTTATAAAAACACTTTCATCACTTTGCCATTCAATTACTCTTTCTTGTTTACTATTATTACTAATTAATTCAAAAGTAGTAGTCATAATAAAATTTAAAGGAGTAGGAGGCACAGGAGGTATATCTGGATAAATACTTCTTAAATTTTGTGCCCATTTTCTTCCCCATATATCACTCCATTCTAATCTTGAGGTAGTTGGAACACCAGGAACTGCCAATGTTGCATGTTCTAAAAATTCAGCAAAAGGTATACTAGAAGTACCTATATTTGATATCAAAGAAAATCCACGACTCAATCCTTGAAAACCCGGATTTGTTACATGATGAGCTTCACCAGTGCCATATACTGTGGTATGTTTTGTTAATTCTTGGAAATAACCACCATATCTAGCAAAAGGATTCATTAATTCATATTCGTACATATCATGAGAAGGTTCTTCTGAGAATGAATTTTTTCTTGAAAGTTTATTTTCTAAATAAAGACAAGGAAAAGAATAAAATGATTTATATTTGGCATCTAATTCATTTTTTGTTTCTTGTAAATTATATGATTCAAAATTATCCTTACTAAAATCATATTTTAATTCATATATTTTTAATGTTACTTTAAAATCTTCATTTTTATTCAAATTTTCTAAGAATAGTTGACATTTTGAAGGTAGTCCATAATTTTCATTGGGCATAAGGCCTCTTCTGAAATATAATTTGATAGTATGAGTATCACTATTATATTCATTTAAGTAAAATGCAACATTATCAGCACTTGTTGTTATTCTATCTTTTTCAATAGGATCTTCATCGTCATTAAATTTGACTCCAGATGGTAAAATAATTTCAGCATATCCACCTAATCTTGTCTTTGCTGGATCTAATATTAATTCTATTGAATGACCATATACGAATTTAATAGAAGGATATTGTATAAAATAACCTTCAAAACTATCAGTATATTCTTCAAAACCATAAATATTTCCTGCTCTGGTAATATATTTATCTTTATTAGGAACCATAAAATGTGTTAATTTTATAGTATCACTAGTCTTTGCTTGTAATGCGGCTAAATCTTCTGGCTTTGTCGGATCATATTGTTTAATATTTTTATATTGTCTTAAAGGATTAGTATATTGATTAGGTTTAAGTGTATTATATTTTCCTTTTGAAGAATCATAAACTCCTTTTGTATAAACTTTAGACATAACTTCTCCAAATAATTGTCCATTTATTGGAGCTTTGGTTGTATCTGATTGATCAAATTTATCAACAGAAATTAAAATAGAGCCATCAAACCCACTTGGAATTTGATATTGATTAAAATTAGAAGTATAAAAATATGTATCGAGTCTTATAAATAATAAATTAGATCTGGCTTTATGTTCATTTTCTTTATCCCTTTCATTTAAAGGAATTTCATCGCTACCATAATAAAGAGAAGCACCGGCTTCAGTAGCTGTATTAACAAATAATGATTTTCTTGGAGCTGATGTTTCATAGAATTTTTCACTATCTCCAAAATATATTTGCCTTAATATAGAATTAGAAGTAATACCTTTATCTGCTCCATAATTTTCATCCAATTTTCCATCTTCAGATGGTTTAATTAATTTATTCGGATAATTCACATCTTCATCAGTTCTTAGTTTTTTTTGAAGTTTAACAGGTGTATCAAAATCATCAACATAACAAATATTTTTTCCAGCAATTTCTGCATAGTCAATAAAATCATCTTTTTTTGGTTCTATTTTTACCCAAGGATATGAAAAATCATGTTTAAAATAATAATCTTCATATATTGGTATATTTTTTGCAATAAGACCTTCATCTTCTCCATCAACTAAAGGACATATTAATGGAATTAAAGCTATATAATTAACATCTTTTGCAAGAGTATTTTCTTTATTTTCTACATTTAAGGCTAAATCGAAATATAATCCTTTACCTTTCATTGGATAAGCTGATGTAGGGTCTTTATTTATTGTCCCCCGAAGAAGAGCAGCTAAAGCCGCTTGGGCATAAAATATACCAGGGGAAAATTCAACATGTTCACCATTCATATCATAGGAAAGACTTGAATATATTAAAGGAATATCAATTAATTTTGAGGTTACAGTATAATCTGTAATTTCTAATTTAAATTCACTTCCTATTGAATTTAATTTATTTAAAGAACTAACTTCGCATTTGAGATACTTATTATAATTAAAAGATGTAAGATTCTTTTCTTTATATTTAGCAGCATATTCATTTTTTAGTACACATCCTGTAGGAATTTGTACTAATTCTATTTTATTAGCGAATAAAAGTTCTAATTTGAAATTAGAAA
>JAFXUP010000154.1 GCA_017524905.1 Acholeplasmatales bacterium
CCTGTTTCTGGAAATTTAATTGTTACATCATCTAAAGCCTTAGTAATGTTACCTTTAACATTATAGGTCTTTTTTAAATTTCTAACCTCTATCATAATATAATCTCCCACCATTTACATTAAAATACATTCTCCCAATTTGTACTAAAATGCATAATTTTCCCCTGGTTGCATTCAAATACTAACACAAAAACTGCCACAAAACTGCAACAAATAATATACATTGTGAGAAATAAAAAAAACTATAACGTTTTCGAAAAAATTTTTTCTAAAAAAATAAACATTTTGTGCTATTGAATTGCATACAAAATTCATATATAATGAAAAAAAGGAGATGATTTAGATGAACGCAGTAAGATATTGTTCACGTGGCGGTAATACTAAATTATTAGCAGAGGCTATTGCTGAGGCTTTAGAAGTAAATGCTTCATCAATTGAAAATAAGGTTGAGAATAATGTAGATACTTTATTTTTAGGTGGTGCATTATATGCCTATGGTATAGATAAAGAATTAACAGAATATATTAAGAATCTAGATGCTTCTAAAATTAAAAATGTTGTTGTTTTTTCAACATCATGGATTTCAAAGCATGCTATTGCTTTAATTAAAAAAGGATTAAAAGAAAAAAATATTCCTTATGTAGATGAATTTATTTATGCTAGGGGAAAGCCTAGTGAAAAGGAATTAGCTAAGGCTAAAGAAATTGCTAAAAAATATAGATAAATAATTCTCTTGGTTAATCCAAGAGATTTTTTTTGGAAAAAACATCGCAATTTGTTCTTATGAAAACATTAACAAAAAAAATAATATTGATTTTATAAAATTAAATATTATAATATTATGCGCTTGAAAGAAGGTGAGAAAATGACAGAAGAAAGAAGAAAAGAATTAGCATCATTTAAGCATATGCTTATTTTAACAATTCCTATTTTCATAGAATTATTATTACAGCTGGTTGTAGGATATTCAGATCAATTAATGATGTCTAATTGGCAAAATGCAGTAAATGGTATTACTAATGCCAATGTAGTAATTAATATGGTTCTAAATTTTTTTGTCATTTCTGCTTCTGCATCTATTATTTTAATTACTCAATATAAGGGTGCAAGAGATGTTAAAAGAGAAAAAAGTGTATATTCAACTGCCTTCTTTTTCAATACAATATTATCTACTATAATGACTTTTGGAATTGTTTTTTTATCAAGATTTTATTTAAAAGCATTAAATACACCAGAAGCTGCATTAAATGATGCTATATTATATTCAATGATTGCTGGAGCATCTGTTGTATTTCAGGTTATGGCAACTACATTATCATCATTTTTAAAGGCTAATAATTTAATGAAAGAATCAATGATTACAAACATTATTATGAATGTTTTAAATATTGTTGGTAATTTAGTTTTAATTAATGTTTTTTCATTAATTGATTTACCAATTGTTGGTGTTGCATTATCAAGTTCAATTTCAAGAATTGTTGGTTTTATTATCTTATTAATTATATATATTAAAAAGATTGGTGTTAAATTATCATTTAAAGAATTCATTCATCAAACAAGAAGCTTAAAAATGCTTGTAAAGGTAGGTGCTCCATCAGGAGGAGAAGCTTTATCTTATCAAGCAAGCCAGGTTATAATTCAGCTTGTTGTTAACCAAATAGTTGTTTTTAATAAAAACAATGTTCAAATGGGAAATATTAAAACATACGCATCTATGCTTGCGATGGTAACATATTTATTTGTAAGTGCTGTATCTCAGGCTATGCAGGTAGTAATTGGTGAGCAGCTTGGAGCTGGTTTAACAGATGATGTAGATAAAAAGGTTAAACAAACAAGAAATATATCAATTGTTTCTAATTTGATTTTTGCAACCTTATTCTTCTTATTAAGTGATTATTTATTTACTTTATTTAAGGTTACAGACCCAGAATTATTAAAAATTGCTAAATACGTAATGGCAGTAGAAATAGCTTTAGAGGTAGGAAGAGCCTTTAATATTGTTTATGTTAGAGCCTTACAAACTTCAGGTGATGTATTATTCCCAACTGTTTCAGCAATAATTTTCTGTTGGAGTGTTGCGGTTTTAGGTTCATTTATTTTAGGTGGACCTTACGTATTAAATTTAGGTATTCCAGGTGTTTGGATGGCTATGGCCTTAGATGAATTAATAAGAGCTGTAATCTTTGTTATAAGATGGCATAATGGTAAATGGAAAAAATATAATTTAGCTTTACAAAACTAAGAGAAAAAAATAACTCTTAGTTTTTTTATTTTGTTTATTATTGTATAATTAAAAATGGTGATGAATATGAATGTATTAAAAATAAATGGTATTTATAGACATTTTAAAGGAGATTATTATTTAGTCGTTGATGTCGCTTTTGATAGTGAAACAAAAGAAGAGGTTGTTATTTATAGAAGATTATATGGTGATGGGTCTTTATGGGTTAGAAAAAAAGATATGTTTTTATCTTTAGTTGACCATGAAAAATATCCTAATGTTAAACAAAAATATCGCTTTGAATTACAAGAAATAGAATCTAAAGCAAAGGATTTTAAGGGTGAATAATATGTTTTATTTGTTTAATAATATAAAATATAAAAATATATTAGATTTATATAATGAAGCCTTAAATGATGAAAAAAAGTATAATGATTTTATTGCATCAATCACTAGTTTTGCTTTAGAAAATGGATTAACTGGTAATTTATGGCATGATTATTTAATATATATTTTAATTTTTAATGATAATCCATATACTAGAGCCTTAGAAAGAAATAAAAATGCTAAGATAATTGATCTTGCTAAATTAGATTTAAATGAATTTTTTAGATTATATAATTCAAAGGAAGAATTTTTAAATCCAATCATTAATTTTGATTTTAAAGGAAAGGTAACTCAAGTATCAGATGTAATAGAAAAAATAAAATCTAATATTAATAATAAATATGATTCATTTGAAAATGCTATTTTAAGCTTTTATGTAGAAAGAGGCTTAGCATTTATGTCGCTTTATAAGGCATTTAGAGTTTTAGATGGAAAGCTTTCTCCAATTTATAATGTTTTAGATGTAAGATTTGATGATTTAATTGGTTATGATGAACAAAAGGCTTTATTAAAGGAAAATACATTAAATTTCTTAAATGGAATGCCTGCAAATAATGTATTGCTATATGGTGATTCTGGTACTGGTAAATCAACTTCAATTAAAGCATTATTAAATGAATATTTTGATAAGGGATTAAGAATAATTGAAGTATATAAGCATCAGATGGAAGAAATATCTAAAATTATTCATACATTAGAATCTAGACCTTATTTTTATATTATTTATATGGATGATTTATCTTTTGAAGAAGATGAGGTTGAATATAAATATTTAAAGAGCGTTATAGAAGGTGGAATTGAGCCAAAGCCTAATAATGTTTTAATTTATGCAACTTCAAATAGAAGACATCTAATTAAAGAAAATTTTTCTGATAATGAGGATAAGCATAGAAGGGAAACTGAAGCTGAAAAATTATCTTTGGCATATCGCTTTGGTCTTCAAATATTTTATAGCTCATTATCACCTGATGAATTTAAAAAGATGGTCAAAGAGCTTGCTTTAAGAAATGATATTACAGTAGATGATGAAATCTTATTTAAAGAAGCAAATGTATGGGAAATGAGCTATGGATCACTTTCTGGTAGATGTGCAACACAATTTATTAGTTATATGATTAATAAATATAATAAAATATAATATAATAAATAATTAGGGGTGAATATTATGAAATTAGCAGTAAAAATTGTAAATATTTTATATTTAATTTTTGAAATTATTGCAATTATAGTTGCAATCTTTATTCAAGAGCCTATCAAGGAATTAATTAAAACAGCCTGTGAAGAAGGAAATCTAATTGTAAATAATGAAAAAGTCGCAATGGAAGATATTGATATGGTATTAAAATTTGTACCAATTGTTACAGGTGTATTTATCTTTATTTTTGCTTGTGCGATTGTTCTTTTATCATTAAATTTATATTTCTTATCAAAGGATAATTTAACAGCAATTTTAGTTATAGGTATTATTAATCTTGTGGTTGGAGCTTATGTTATTGGTATTTTAGATATCGTATATCATATTTTATCAAAGGATAAATCTGATTATGAAAAACCAGATGATATTTTCTATAAGCCTGATGAACCACATGTTAATGAAGATGGTAAAATAGGATTTTAATAGAATTTAAAAATACGGGTTGAATTTTCAATCCGTATTTTTTATGCTAAAATATAGATAAAGTGGGTGTTACTATGATTGAAATTATTAAAGAAAATGAACGTAAAATTGATAAATTTGATGTTGAATTTTATTTAAAAAATAAAAATTATAGCTTAGTTGCAGCCTTAAAGGCTTTAGATACAACAAATGAAATTCAAAAGGCTTATTTTAAAAACACTGAAAATTTATCAAAAGAAGAACATATATTAAGGCTTTATGCTCTATTACAGGGTTTATTTGTTTCTGTTGATAGCTTATATTCTTTAGCTTTAAATTTAACTAAAAGTAAAAGCTATATTAATATTAATAGTAATGCTTCATTAAGACAATTAAGATATATTAGAAATGATGTTGTAGGGCATCCTTCTAATAGAGTTTTAAATAGTGATGTGCTTGCATATTGTATTTTAGATAATGATTCTATTACCTTAGAAAGCTTTTCTTATAAAATATATACTCCAGATGAAATTATTGAAAGAGTTGTTGATATTAATGAAATATTAAATGCTTATTATAAGGAGGCTAATTCATTATTAGATGAATTATATAGTGTTGCTAAAACAGATTTAAATAAATCTAAATTAGAGGTTTATATATCTAATGCTATTGATAATTATATTTTGAATAGAGATTATATAGCTTCATTAAATGAATTTATTGATGAATATAAAAAGATGTATAAAACTGCAAAAGGTGAACAGCACAGAGCCTTATTTAGATATGAATTAATTAATAAATTGAATGAATTTCCTTCAAATGAATTTGAAAAAGAAATTGTAGATTATTGTATTGGTATTGAGCTTGCTAAAATATATGTATTAATAAAAGGAGCTAATTATAGTGTAACTATAAGAAAAAAGCTTCCTGATGGAATTGCTTATTTTTATAGATTTATGAATAAGAATAAAGATCAATATTATTTATTAGATTATTTGCTTGATTCATCAAATCCTCTTTATTTAAAATCAATTGTTAAATTAAAGGATTTAGCATATAAGAAAGGATTTAAATCAGCAAGTAATTATTTAGATATGATTTATAAGGCATATATTAGTGATAAATTAGATATTGCATATGGATTAGCCTTACCAATTAAGGAATATAAAAGAAAAAAATAACGTTTACATATGTAGAATTTATTACACTTTTTTGATATAATACTTTTGTTTTTGAGAAAAAAATACGGAGGCATATTATATGGATATTAGAAATGTAGCAATCATAGCACACGTTGACCATGGTAAAACAACATTAGTTGATAAATTATTAAGAAGCTCTCATACTTTTAGAGATAATCAGGTTGTAGAAGAAAGAGTAATGGACTCAAATGCAATCGAGCGTGAGCGTGGTATTACAATTCTTGCTAAAAATACAGCAATTAGCTATAAAAATACTAAAATTAATATTCTAGATACTCCAGGCCATGCTGATTTTTCAGGTGAAGTTGAAAGAATCATGAAGATGGTAGATGGTGTAGTATTAGTTGTTGATGCATATGAAGGTACTATGCCTCAAACAAGATTTGTTTTAAAGAAAGCTTTCGAAGCTCACTTAAAGCCAATTGTTGTTATCAATAAGGTTGATAAGCCTTCAGCAAGACCTTTAGAGGTAATTGATGAGGTTTTAGAATTATTTATTGATTTAGGCTGTGATGAGGATGAATTAGATTTCCCAATTTGTTACGCTTCAGCTGTAAACAATACTTGCTCATTAGATATAGATATTAACACTCAAAAAGAAGGCATGGAGCCTCTTTTAGATATGATTATTAAATATATTCCTGCACCAGAAATGGATAAGGATGCTCCACTTCAATTACAACCAGCATTATTAGATTATACTGATTTCGTTGGAAGAATTGGTATTGGTAGAATTAAAAGAGGAACAATTAAATCAGGTGATGTTGTTTCTTGTTGTAGATTAGATGGCTCTATAAAGCAATTTAGAGTTCAAAAATTATTTGGTTTTTTAGGCCTTGATAGAATTGAAATTAAAGAAGGCTATGCAGGTGATATCGTTGCTGTATCAGGCTTAGGTGATATTTCAGTAGGTGAAACAATTTGTAATGTTGGTAAAGAAGAACCACTTGAAAAGATTCATATTTCAGAACCAACAGTTCAAATGACATTTGGTACAAACTCAAGCCCATTCTGTGGTAGAGATGGTAAGCTTGTTACTGCATCTAAAATTGAAGATAGATTATTTAGAGAGGTACAAAAGGATGTATCTTTAAGAGTTGAAAGAGTTCAACTTGCAGAGGAATGGACAGTATCAGGTCGTGGTGAATTACACTTAGGTATTTTAATTGAAAATATGAGAAGAGAAGGATATGAATTCCAAGTATCTCGTCCTCATGTAATTATGAAGGAAATTGATGGTGTAATTTGTGAACCATATGAATATTGTGTAATTGATGTTCCAAATGATTGTGCAGGTTCAGTAATTGAAATGATGGGTAACCGTCATGGACAATTAGAAACAATGTCTAATACTGAAACTCAAACAAGAATTATCTATAATATTCCATCAAGAGGATTAATTGGTTTTAATACAGATTTCATGACTGCAACTAAGGGTTATGGTATCATTAACCATTCATTTTCTGAATATAGACCAATGGAAACTGTAAATGTTGCTGAAAGAACAACTGGCGTTTTAGTTTCTATGGCTCAAGGTCAATCTACAGCTTATTCAATTGGTGCATTAGAGGATAGAGGTTCTATGTTCATTGCTCCAGGTGAAGATATTTATGAGGGTATGATTGTTGGTGAAGCTAATAAGGATTTAGACTTAGCAGTTAATGTTGTTAAAGCTAAACAACAAACTAACACAAGATCTTCTAATAAAGACCAAACAGTAGTTTTAAAGAAACCTAGAATTTTAACATTAGAAAACTGCTTAGAATTTATTAATGAAGATGAATTAGTTGAAGTAACTCCAAATCATATTAGATTAAGAAAGAAAATTTTAGATACTGTTGAACGTAAAAAATATGATGCTAAAAGAAGAGCAGAAAAAGAAGAAGAATAGTATATAAAAAGTATGAAAAGCTCTATTATGAGCTTTTTTATTTTTGTATTTTTTCTTTTAAATACTATTGAAATATATTTATAAAAATATTATAATAATATTAAGAATTATTCTTAATAAGGGGTATTTGATATGTTAAGGAGAAATACAAATCAAAGACAAATAGTATATGAGGCTTTAAAAATTTTAGGCCATGCAACAACAGATGAATTAATTAAATATATTAATGAGAATTATGAAAATATTTCTCTTGCTACAATTTATCGAAATTTAGGAATAATGCTTGATGATGAACAAATCAAAAAGGTAAAGCTTCAAGATTGCGAAGTGTATGAAACAGTAAAATTAAAGCATTATCATTTTGTTTGTAAGCATTGTGGGAAAATAATTGATATTACTCCAACAGAGGCTAATACTTTTATTGATTCAAAAAGATATGTTGGTAACAATCGTGTTGATGATTTAGAAGTTACTTATTATGGCACCTGTGAAGAATGCTTAAAAAATATACTTAATTAAAAGATTTAAAAGGAAGGGGTATTTAATAAGTATGAAAAAATTTGTATGTAAAGTTTGTGGTTATGTTTATGAAGGTGAATCAGTACCTGCTGATTTTAAGTGTCCTGTTTGTAAGGCTCCAGCTTCAGCTTTTAAGGAAGTAGAAGGTGAAATGACTTTAGCAGCTGAACATGAATTTGGTGTTTATGGTAAGACTGTTAAAAATAATCCTGATATTCCTGAGGATGTTAAAAAGACAATTTTTGATCAATTAATGTCTAATTTTACAGGTGAATGCTCTGAGGTTGGTATGTATTTATGTATGGCAAGAGTAGCTCATAGAGAAGGCTATCCTGAAATTGGCCTATATTGGGAAAAGGCAGCATTTGAAGAAGCAGAACATGCAGCTAAATTTGCTGAATTATTAGGAAGCGATTTAGAACCAAATATGACAAATTCAACTAAGAAGAATTTAGCTTGGAGAGTTGATTGTGAATTTGGCGCTACTAATGGTAAAACTGAGCTTGCTAAATTAGCTAAAAAATATAATTTAGATGCAATTCATGATACAGTTCATGAAATGGCTCGTGATGAAGCAAGACATGGTAAAGCATTAGAAGGCTTACTAAAAAGATATTATAAGTAATTAAATGATTAATAAAGCACCTTCGGGTGCTTTTTATTTGACTAAAAGTGATATTTAGTATAAAATACTAAAGGCTTAATAAAATGGAGTTTTAAAATGGAAAGAATAGTTGAAATTGAAAGAACAATTATAAAAAATTATAGAGCTAAGCTTTGGGCTCCCTTCGTTAAAGCCTTAAAAGAATATAGCTTGTTTAAAGAAAATGAAACAATTAATATCATTATTGATGGTACTAATAGCTCATTTTTACTAGCAAAACTATTTGAAGAATTAAAAAAACATTCAGATTTTGATTTTAATTTAAATTTTTTAGCTTATGATTTAGAAGAAATAAAAGCAAATTTAGAAATTCTAAAAATTGATGTTCAAATTGTTGGTTTTAATTATCAATTAGATGATAATAAAGTATATGCAATGCCTGATAATTTTGATGATGTTATTGAAGAAACATTAAAAAATATTTTATATAATGGTAAATATGAAACAATATTACCAAAAGAAAATAATATCATTAGACCTTTATATTTAATCAAATATAAGGATATTAAAAATTGGGAAAAGAAAAATGAATTAACTTTTATTAAGCATATTTTATCTAAAGAAAAACAAAAGGTTAGAGATTTAATAAGAGATTTAAATGATTATAATGAAATCGTTGAAAAAAATATCTTTAGATCAGCAGAAAATATAAATGCTGATAAAATCTTAAGTTGGATTAAAGATGGTAAGGTTGAATCATTTTTAGATGATTATGAAAATAAAATAAATCTTGGAGAATAGAGGTACATATAATGGCAAATTATAAAGATTTAGCAGATTTAATATTTCCGCATATAAATAATACAATCGAGGATTTAGAAAAAAGATATCCTGAAAGAAATTTAAAAGAAGGTGCTGAGGTTACTAGATTCGCACCAAGCCCTACAGGATTTTTACATACAGGAAGCTTATTTACTTGCTTAGTTTCTTCTCGTTTTGCAAAACAATCTGGTGGTGTTTTTTATATTAGACTAGAAGATACAGATACTAAAAGAGAAATTGAAGGATCTGGTGCATCACTTGTTGAGCAATTAAGCGTATTTGATATTATTCCTGATGAAGGATATATTTCAGATGAAAAAGAAATTGGTTCCTATGGTCCCTATAAGCAATCAGATAGAAAAGAATTATATGAAATTGTAATCAAGCATTTAATTGAAATAGGAAGAGCATATCCATGCTTTTGTTCAGCAGAAGAATTAGCTGAATTAAGAAAAGAACAAGAAGCAAAAAAAGAAATTCCAGGTTATTATGGAAAATATGCTAAATATAGAGATTTTCCAATTGATGATGCAATTGCTAAAATTAAGAATGGGGATCCATATATCATTAGATTTAAATCAATGGGTGATCATAATAACAAGATTTCATTCCATGATGAAATTAAAGGCGATCTTGAATTAACTCAAAACGATCAAGATATCGTTATTTTAAAAGGTGATGGACTTCCAACATATCACTTTGCACATCTTGTTGATGATCATTTTATGAGAACAACAGTTGTTACTCGTGGTGAGGAATGGTTATCAAGCTTACCTATCCATTTAGAATTATTTGATACTTTAGGCTTTAAGCGTCCTCGCTATGCACATTTACCAGTAATTATGAAGGTTGAAGATGGCATAAGAAGAAAATTATCTAAGAGAAAAGACCCTGAAGCTGCAGTATCTTATTTCTTAGAACAAGGCTATCCAAAATATGGCTTCATTGAATATTTATTAACAATTGCTAATTCAAATTATGAAGCATGGAGAGATGAAAACCTAGATAAGGATTTCTATGATTTTAAACTATCATTTGATAAAATGGGTGTTGATGGTGCCTTGTTTGATATTGCAAAGGTTGCAAATATTTCTAAAGAAAGAATGGCTTATAAAAAGGCAGAAGATTTAGCTTTAGAAGTTAAAACTTGGGCAAAAACATATGATAAATCATTCTATGATAGAATCATTAACAATGAAAAACAATTTATTGATATTTTAAATATTGATAGACAAAAAGAAAAGCCAAGAAAAGATTATGCTAAATATTCTGATATTTATCCAGTAATTGCATTCTTCTATGATGATGTTTATAAAGCAATCGATAAAACAAATCTAGAATGGAATCCAGCAATGGATAAAGAAACTATTAAAGAAGTATTGTCTGGTTATTCAAAATCAATTGATTTATCTTTAGATGAAGAAAATTGGTTCAATTCTTTAAAGGAATATGGTAAAGCTTATGGCTTTGCTGCTGATAAGAAGGAATGGAAGGCTAATAAAGAAGCATTTAAAGGTCATTCAGGTGATATAGCCGAAATGCTTAGAATTGCTTTAACTGGAAGAAAGAATTCGCCAAACTTATATTTTATTATTCATATTTTAGGTGTTTCTAAAGTAGAAGAAAGAATTCAAGAAATTATTAAAAACATTTGAAAAAATTAAAAATTATGATATTATTATATGTGCTTGATAATTCAAGCACATATATTGTCTTGGCCTGTTGGTGAAATGGTTAACACATTGCCCTCTCAAGGCAACATTCATGGGTTCGAACCCCATACAGGTCACCATTGAGCATAGTAGACGAACCCCTAATCTTGTATAAATACAAGAAGTGGTTATGTCTTGAAGTAAATATAGCGTTAATGCGCAAGAAACTAGGATTGAAATAAATCCTAGTTTTTTTATAGTGTTTCGAATCGCTCCTAGCCCGCCATTAGTGTGCGTATTCAAACTCTGATAAGTTAGATTATCATTATTTAAATAATATGACAAATAATATAGATTTGATAAAAGCTAAAGAATTAATACCTGCTAATCAAGATGTATCTATATTAGATCTTTATGATTTTTTAGATAATAGTATTTATAGATTGTTGATGAATAAAATAGAACAAATTAATAATTAATGTTAAGAAGAGCATAATTGAGCTCTTTTTAAATTTTTATGATATAATCATATTAATAGAACTATAAATAATTTGGTGGTGATTTAATGCGTAACAAGATTTTGTTAATATTAGTGTTAGTTTTTTCTTTATTTATGTTTTCATCATGTGATAAACCTACAAATGGTAAATCAGCATATGAGATAGCAGTAGAAAATGGTTTTAATGGAACAAAAGAAGAGTGGTTAGAATCATTAAAAGGAGATAAAGGTGATTCTGGAAATACTGGCTCAAATGGAGAAAATGGCAAATCAGCGTATGAAATTGCAGTTGAAAATGGCTTTAATGGAACAGAAGAAGAATGGTTAGAATCTTTAAAGGGACAAAAAGGTTCTAGTGGTCTAGATGGAACAACAGGAAAATCAGCATATGAAATCTATTGTGAAAAATATCCTAACTATAATAAAAGTGAAGAAGAATGGTTAGATGATCTAGTTAATGGTAGATTAGCTAATAAAGAAGTATTAACTGTTTCATTTGTTGTTGATGATGAAATAATTGATACTAAAGAATGTTATTATGGAACACCTGTAGAAAAACCAACAAATCCTACAAAAGAAGGATATACTTTTGAAGGATGGTATGTTGATGATGAAAAATGGTTATTCTCAGTATATCCTGTATATAGTAATTTAGAATTAAAAGCGAAATTCACAGAAAATATATATACTGTATCTATAAATGGTACTTCAAAAGAATATAAATATAATGATGAAATAACACTTGAAAAAGTAGATAATACAGAAAGTATTGTATATGAAGGATATGTAGATACAAAAGGAAATCTATATGAATTTAATTCCAAATATATTGTAAAATCAGATGAAGAATTGACTTTAAAGAGCCATCATAAACAAATAATTTTTAATGTAGGAGATGGACAATGTAATATTTCTTCAATGGAAGTTACTACTGGAGAAACTACAGATGAATTACCTATAGCAACAAAAGAAAATTATGTATTTAGAGGATGGCTATATAACTATAAATTATATACAGATGCATTCTTATATGAATTTAATGATGATATAGAACTAGTTGCTTCATTTAGATCAAAAGATGAATTATTCGATTATGATACAACAGCAAATGGCATAATTATCAATAAATATCTTGGAACAGATAATTCTATAGTTATTCCAGAAAAAATTAATGGATTAAATGTCATAGAAATAAAGAATACTCTTATTGATGGAAACAATAAGAATATAGTATCATTAACTATTCCAGAAACAGTAAATACAATAGAAGATGGTATATTAGAAGGACAAAGTAAATTCGAAACATTAATATGTATAGATAACATTCCTACTACAATTAAAAAAATATTTAATGTACCAACATCAAGTGATTTACCAACAACATTTGATACAATAAAATTTTCAAAAATAACTTCATTCCCAAAAGATTTATTTACTGGAAATGAAAATAAATATAATATTGTTTTACTAGATGGTATTAAACAAATTCCTAGCTTCACTAATGCAACTATGATTAAATCAATAATTATTCCAGAAGGAGTAACAAGCATAGGATATCATGCATTTGAAGGTTGTAGTTCATTAACAAGTATCACAATTCCAGAAAGTGTAACAAGCATAAAAGATAATGCATTTTATGGATGTAGTTCATTACCAAGCATCGTTATTCCAGAAAGTGTAACAAGCATAGGATATTATACATTTGAAGGTTGTAGTTCATTAACAAGCATCAAAATTCCAGCAGGTGTAACAAGCATAGAAAGTTCTACATTTTGTGGATGTAGTTCATTAGAAAGCATCATAATTCCAGCAGGTGTAACAAGCATAGGATATTATGCATTTTTAGGTTGTAGCTCATTAACAAGCATCACAATTCCAGCAGGTGTAACAAGCATAGAAAATTATGTATTCCAGAATTGTAGCTCATTAACAAGCATCACAATTCCAGCAGGTGTAACAAGTATTGGTTATCAATCATTTTCAGGTTGTAGCTCATTAACAAGCATCACACTCCCAGAAAGTGTAACAAGCATCGGAGAAGAAGCATTCTATAAATGTAGCTCTTTAACAAAAGTATACTATAAAGGTACATCTCCATATACTGATACTATTACTTCAATAGCTGGATATAACGAGAAATTAACTAGTGCCACTTGGTATTATTTCACATCAAAAGGTGCAAATGAAACAAATAAAGGTAACTGGTGGTATTATGATACTGATGGAGTAACAATTATTGAAAAAGTAATTGAATAAATTTTTTGGATGTCTACTAAAATAGGCATCCTTTTTTCTTTTATTTGCAATATATTTTTAATACAGATGAAGAAGCATATAAAAAAGAACTTATAGATAAGTTCTTAAAAAGAGTAGATGTTTATGATGATAGATTCATATTACATTTATATCCACAAGAAGATCATAATTGTATAATAGACGATGATGAAAAAACAAATAATTCGAATAATGGTGGTGGAGATTACCAAAATTTTAATGGTGAGGGTTCGTTTACCGAGCCTTCAGGTTCACCATCTTAATAATTCAAGTCTCAGAATAATCTGAGGCTTTTATTTTCGTATACTAAAACTAGAAGTTAACAATTCGTGCTTTTTTGTTTTATCTTAGGACATTATATTTATGATGCTCATCAACGTATGATATAATTGATATGAAAGAAACAGATAAATAGTAATTTCTAAGGGAGGTAATTATTGTGAACTATAAAGTAATAGATAAAGAAAAGTATTATAGAAAAGGAGTATTTCGCCATTTTTCAGAGGATTGTCATTGTTCAACTTCAATGACTGCAAGAATTGATGTTACTGAACTTGTTCACTATTCAAAAGAGAAGGGAACAAAGTTCTATATTAATTTCCTTTACATACTATCAAAAGTTCTTAATTCGCGTGAAGATTATAGGATGGGATATCTTTGGAAAACAGATGAATTGATATGCTATGATGTGATTAATCCTA
>JAFXUP010000155.1 GCA_017524905.1 Acholeplasmatales bacterium
AATTTAGTTTCAAATGTAACATTATCAAGCATTTTTTTCGCAACAACTCCAGCGGCAACAATACCTAAGGTTAATCTTGCAGAAAAATGTCCTCCACCACGATAATCATTAAAGCCATTATATTTAATTTTTGCTACATAATCAGCATGGCTTGGTCTTGGATGATTAACTAAATTTGAATAATCCTTTGATTTAGTATTAGTATTTAAAAATCTTAATAAAATTGGTGCACCTGTTGTATAGCCGTTAAATACACCAGATTCTATCATAATCTCATCTGCTTCAATTCTTGGAGTAGTTCCTTTTCCGCCTGATTTTCTTCTTAATAAATCAGCCTTAAAATCATCATTAGATAATTTAATACCAGGCTTAACACCATCAAGTAAAATACCAACAGATGATCCGTGAGATTCTCCAAAAATATTTATTTGAAATAATCTTCCAATATGGTTCATAATTTCATCTCGATTCTTTTTAATAAATTTTCAATACTTAATTCATATTTCATATCTTGCCAAATTTCTTCAGCCTTAATTGCTTGTCCTACAAGCATGAATAAACCATTCATTTTAGAATTTGCATATTTTAATAATTTAGTTTGTAAAGGATTAAAAATAATATCCATTACATATTTAGTATTATTTATAATATCTTTTTCAATTGGAGATGAATCTACATTAGGATACATTCCAATAGGAGTTGCATTAACAATTAAATAAGGCTTCTTATTTTTTAATTCTTCATATGAAATAGTTATATCATTTGAAGGATTTCTTGAAACAAATAAAACATTACCACCTAAATCAATTAATGCTTTATGTAAAGCTAAGCTTGCTCCACCTGTACCTAAAATATAGCATTCCTTATTTTTAACATCTATTTTGTTAAATAAAACTTCTTCTTTAAATCCATAATAATCAGTATTATATCCAATAAGCTTTCCAAATTTATAAGCTATTGTATTAACAGCACCAATCTTTTTTGCCTCAGGTGTTATTTCATCTAAATATTGCATTACTTCTTTTTTATAAGGAATTGTAACATTATATCCATTATAAATACCTTTTTTTAATAAATCTAAGGTATCCTTTATTTCTTCTTTTTTTATTTCCTTTAATTCATATTCTGCATCAATATTTAAATCTTTAAATATTTCTTTATGAATTATTGGAGAAAAGCTATGTCCTAGCTTTTCACCTAAAAGTGCATATTTCATTTATTAATCAAATCCTTTTGATAATCCTTAGAAGCATTTAGGATTCCTTCTAAAAAGATTAGATAATATTTTTCTAATTCCTTATCATTTAAAAGCTTTAAATTTTTTTCAATTAAAGCTTCTTCTCTTTTTTTATCTAATACAGCAATATTATTTTCTTTTTTATATAATGCGATTATTTTAGAAGCAGCCATTCTTTTTTTAAAAAGCTCTACTAATTCCTTATCAACTTCATTTATAACTAATCTAGCTTGTTCTAAATTATTCATAGCTTACCTTTCCTCCTAAAGATTCAAAAACTTCAAAGAAATTTGGAAATGATTTTGAAACACATTCAGCATTTAAAATAACTAAATCACTTTTTAATACAGTAGCAAGTATTGCAAAGCTCATCCGTAATCTATGATCATTATGTGAATCAACTATACCACCATTCAATTGGTTAGCACCTTCAATAACCATTCCATCTGGATTTTCAACTATATTAGCTCCAAGCTTTTCTAATTCCTCTTTAACACAAGTTATTCTATCGCATTCTTTGATACGTAATCTTGATGCATTAACAAATTCTGTTCTACCTATAGATAAAGAAGCTAAAACTGCAATTGCAGGTCCTAAATCAGGTGATTGAGAAAAATCAATTGTAGCACCCTTTGTTTTAGTTGGATAAGCCTTTAAAATATTATTCTTAAATTCTATTTTTCCACCAAAGGCTTTGATATCTTCAATTATCTTTTTATCACCTTGATGTGATAAAGGATTCATAGCTTTTAAATTAATATCAGACCCTAATAGGTCAGCTACTAAAAAGAAAGCTGATTGAGAATAATCTCCTTCAACCTGATAATCATGAGCAACATATGTTTGATTACCCTTTATAATAAATTCTTTATAATTTCTATTAATTATTTCAATATTAAATAATCTTAGCATATCGATTGTTAAATCAATATAGCCTTTAGATTCTAAATCAGTTGTTATAATAATTTTACTATCACCATTAAGAAGTGGTAATGCATATAATAAGCCTGTAATAAATTGGCTTGATACATCGCCTCTTACCTTAAATTCACCCGGCTTTAAGCCATTATATACCTTTAATGGTAAATATGTATTTTCTTCTTTTTCATATTTGATATTTTGTTCATCAAATATTTCTAAAAATGCATCTAATGGTCTATTAACTAAATTATTTTTTCCAACAAATGTAATCGGCTCATCAACAGTTAAAGCAATAGGTATCATAAATCTAACTGTAGAACCTGATTCATTTGAATCAATGACATTATTGACTCTTCTAGGCGTTTTAGCACCTTCAATAATCAATGAATCATTTTCTTTTATAACCTTCGCTCCTATTGCTTCTATTGCAGAAATAGTTGCTAAAATATCTTTTGAAAATAAGATATTTGAAATAACACTTTTTCCTTCTGATAATCCAGCAGCAATAATAGCTCTATGCGATAAGCTTTTAGATGGTGGAACAATTAAATCTCCCTTTAATAGGCCTGGTTTAATTCTTACGTTCATTATTTCAACTCCTTAAGCTTTTCTTCATCAATTTTATATATAATTGATTCTCCTAAATGAGTTAAAAATATAAAATTAATAACACCAGCAATATTCTTTTTATCATATAAGATATCATCTAAATAATCCTTATAATCATAATAATCACATGGTAATTCATATAATTTAATTATATTTTCAATTTCTTCTAAGCAATTCTTATCAGTAACACCTAAATGAATACCTAATCTTAAAGCCATAAGCATACCAATCGCTACAGCCTCACCATGCTTATAATGATATTTTAATTCAATTGCGTGACCAAATGTATGACCGAAATTAAGCTTCATTCTATCGCCTAAATCAAATTCATCGGCTTCAACAACCTTTCTTTTAACCTTTAATGATTCAGCAATAATATTTTCATCAATTCTAGGCTTATTCTTTAGCATGTTTAATAAATCAATATTGCCAATAGCGCCATGCTTAATTAATTCACCCATACCATTATTAAATTCTCTTTTATCTAATGTATCTAATGTATTAGGATCAATTAAAACCATTTTAGGTTGTTTAAAGGCACCTAATATATTTTTCTTATTATAAAAATCAATACCTGTTTTTCCACCAATAGATGAATCCATTTGTGATAAAAGTGATGTAGGTATTCCTACATAAGGTATTCCTCTATAAAGTGTTGCTGCAATAAATCCAGATAAATCGCCAATAACGCCACCACCTAAGGCAATAATTAAATTATTTCTTTTGATTCCTTTATCAATTAATGCCTCGCATACGTTAGCGTATGTTTCAATTGATTTAGATTCTTCTCCATGAGGAACAACTACATAATCAACATCATAATCATTTTCTAAGGATTTAATTGCTTTATCTAAATATAAATCTTTAACAATATCATCAGTAATAATAAATATTTTTTTATTTTGATATACTTCTTTTATATAAAAAGAAAGATGGTTAATTAATCCATCTTCGATTATTATCTTATATGAATTGGTATTAAGTTTAACTTCTAGTTCCTTCATTTCTTTTCCATCTCTTTTCTTATTTCTGTAGATGATTTAAATAAAGCCTCTAAAGCAGTTTTATCATTATTCATTAAAGCAATTTTTAATTCATCCAAATTCTTCTCAAAGCATTCAATATGCTTAATTAAATTATCCTTATTTTCTAAGAATAATTCACTCCATAAAGTATCATTAATCATAGCGATTCTAGTTAAATCTCTATAAGAATCCCCAATATAATTTTTAGTATTATCTGGATTATTATCAGAATTAACTAGCGATACAGCTATTGCGTGAGCAAGCTGGCTTGTAAAGCCAATCATTTTATCATGTTCATAAATATCCATTGCTGTAATTCTTTTAAATCCTAAATCAGTACCAAGTGCTCTAAGCTTTTCTACTGTTTGATAAGAAGTTTCTCTTGTTGGAGTAATTAAGAAATTAGCTCCTTCAAATTTACATTCCTTAGAAAATTTAACACCTGATTTTTCTCTTCCAGCCATTGGATGATGTGAACAATATAAGGCAGGCTTTGATAATTTTGTTGCTTCAACTACAAATGATGTTTTAACACCACAAACATCTGTTATTATTTGATTTTTCTTAAAATATTTAGCATTCTTTTTTAAGAATTCTAAAATAGCTTGAGGATATATTGATAAAATAACCATATCTACCTTAGGTATGAATAAGGATGCATCATCTCCGCCATCATCAATATAATTATGCTCTTTTGCATATTCAATTGATTCTTGATTTAAATCAACAGCGTAAACCTCATATCCTTTATTCTTTAATCTATAAGCATAGGCACCACCAATAAGTCCTAAACCAACAATTAATACTTTCATAAATCTCACCTTCAAATCGTTATAACTAAAAGTTATAATACGACAAATCTATAATATCAATAAAGTTATTTTTTTTCAAGAATTAATCCATTTTTACATTCAATATAGCCAATAGCAACTGAATTAATTCCACATTTTAATCCTAACCATAAAGGTAAATTAAATAATCTAACATGTTCTAATGCATCTTTATTAAGATCATCATCAATTTCAGCTAAATTATTTAATAATATTTCATTATATTTTGAATTCCTATCTGATACTAATATAAAAGGAATAACTTTCTTTCCTTTAATTTCTTCTTTAAATTCATCTAGCATAAATTCTAATGCATTTGTTTTTCTATTATCTAATTTTTTTAAAAATTTACCATTTTTAAATAATTGATAGGTTCCATTTTTAAATTGCTTTTCAAAATTAGCATTTCTTTCTGATTTAACAATTGGAGTAAAAACAAATATATTAGATATTCCTTCATAATTTACAAGTTCATTCCATGTATCAACAATTGAATGACCTGAATTAAATATTCTTTGAGCCTGAAATGCTATATAAGCTAAAGGTAAAGAAATTTCATTTGATTGATACATTATTACATTTATTTCTTTATTTTCCTCTAAGGCAATTTTAACAGGGATTGATAAATTAACCATTGCTCTATTAGGTAAAATGAATAATGCATTATCATAGCCTTCTTCTATAGCCTTTTTTAAATAATCGCTTATTCTTTCATAGCCAATACTTAATAATTCAAGACCTGAATTTTTTTCATATCTTAATCTATTATAGCAAGCTTCAATAGATAATTCATTTTCATCTTCAAATAATTCATCATCTGAAAACTTATATAAAATTGGAATTGCTTCTATAAATTCATCATGAACTAATTCATTAATTGCAGATGAACTACAAACAAAGATTTTTGTTTTCATAAAAAAACACCCCATTTGTGGATATTATACCACAATTAGGGCGTTTAATTATTAATAAATTTATATTTTAATAATAAAATTATTATTAGCTTTGGCTATCATACATTTTTTGATATTGACTACATGTTTTATATAAATATTCATGAGTACCCTTACCAACTAAATTACCATGATCTAAAACAATGATTTCATCAGCATTTTGGATAGTTGATAATCTATGAGCAATAATAAATGTAGTTCTTCCTTTAGCAATGACATCCATTGCTTTTTTTATTTTAGTTTCAGTTTCTGAATCAATATTTGCAGTTGCTTCATCTAAAACTAAAATTCTAGGATTTCTTAATAAAATTCTTGCGAAAGCAATCAATTGCTTTTCACCTAAGCTTAGGTTTTCTCCTCTAAAGCTTATAGGCATATCTAAGCCTTCCTTATATTTATCAAGCATATAAGATGCACCTACAGCTTCAATTACTCTTCTAACATCCTCATCTGAATAATCACGTTCAAATGTAACATTAGATTTTAATGTTCCCATAAATAGTGCAGGTGTTTGAAGAACAATACCCATATTCTTTCTAAGTGATAATTTATTATATTCAGTAATAGGAACATCATCAATTAGGATTTCTCCTTTTTGATAATCATTATAACCTAATAATAAATTCATTAATGATGATTTACCAGATCCTGTAGAACCAACTATACCAATAGTTTTTCCTGAATCAACCTTTAAAGAGAAATCCTTTAAAACATCATTACCCTCAACATAGGCAAATCTAATGTTTTTAAATTCAACCTTACCATCAATTCTTGGGCATACGCTTCCTTCGTCTACTCTAGAATCATTAGGCTCATCAAGTAAATCATATACTCTTGTTGCCGCAACCATTGAATCCTCTAATTCATTTAGGTTATTAAAAATAACATTAAATGGATTAATCATTTTATCTAGGTTTTCAACTAATGCTGCAATTAAACCAATACCTAAGACTTCTCCACCAACTTCTATTGAGGTAAATCCTAAATACATTAATAAACCAATTTCTAAAGATCTTTTAATGAAAGCTAAAAGCTCAAAACCAAATATATTATTAATTCTAACTGTTTTTCTTTCATTTTTAACATATCTTTTTGTTAAATCTCTATATTCACCTAAGATATTTTCTTCTTGGTTAAAATCTTGAATAATTAATGTTCCTGTAATATTTTCATTTAATTTACCAGTTATTCTTGAACCTGTTTCTCTTAAATCAACGAAATATTTATGAACCCATTTACGATAAATAGTTACCCATAAAATGATAATAGGAACAATTATTAAAGTAATTAAGCCAAGCATTGGCTTTAATAAAATAATAGCTACATAAACTACAACAATATTAATTAAAGCATTAAAGATATCAAATGTTTTAGTATAGAAATTTCTTACACCTGTAGAATCTGATGTAATCTTTGATACTATTTTTCCATCTGGTTCTAGATTGAAATAATCTACCTGAAGCTTATTAATTTTAAACATAGCTTCTTCTCTTATTGTTTTTTCAATCTTCATACCTGTTAAGGTATTAACAAAAGCAAAGAAATATCTTGAGAATAATAAGACAACCGCAATAGCACCATATAAAATTAAAGCATATGTTACATATTCAAAATTTCTATTTGGTAAATAATTATCTAATATTTCTTTTGTAATAAATGGAGTAAATGCTGAAAGCAATGCTGTAATAATACACAATACTAAAGTTAATAAGAACCACCACTTATATTTTTTAATATAAGGAAGTGTCTTTTTAAATAATTGTGATTTTTTCATTACATGCTTAGGCTTATTAGAAATACGCTTTTTATACATTGAAGCCATTACAATTCCACCTCCCCTTTAAAATGTTGGGCAGTGTATTGTTCATAATACCAGCCTTGTTCCTTCATTAAATCATCATGACGACCACTTTCAACAATTTGGCCTTCATCTAATACAATGATTTTATCAGCGTGAGCAACAGCTGATAATCTATGACAAACAATAATATTTGTTTTACCATTTCTATATTCTTTTAAATTCTTAATAATATTAGCCTCCGTTGTACCATCAACAGCAGAAAGTGAATCATCTAATACTAATACATCAGAATTTCTTAAGAAAGCTCTAGCAATACCTAAACGTTGTTTTTGTCCACCTGATAATGTAACACCATATTCACCAACAATTGTATCATAGCCATCAGTTAAATCAGCTAAATCCTTATTGAAATCAGCCATTTTAACAGCCAAATCAATTTCTTCTTGAGTTGCATTATCCTTACCTAATCTAACATTATCTATAACTGATCTTGAGAATAATACATGTTCTTGTGGAACATAAGAAATAAATTTTCTAATGTTTTCTTTATTATATAATTCAATTGGCTTATCATTGATAAATATAGAATTTGAATCTGTTGGTAATTGTCTTACTAATTGTCTTACTAAAGATGTTTTACCTGAGGCAGTTTTACCTACAATACCAATTGTTTCGCCCTTATTAATTACTAAATTAATATTATTTAATGAATTAAATTCATCATTTGGATAATGGAATTTGAAATTCTTAAATTCAATTTTATCAATAGAATTAATTTCTAAATTATCTAAATCAACAACTGAATTCTTTGAATCATAAATTTCATTTAATCTATCTGCAGATATTAATGATTGATAGAAATTATTAATCATGTTACCAATTGCAGTAAGAGGTGATTGGAATAATCCTAAATACATAACAAATTTTACTAAATCAGATACCTTTGTAATATATCCTTTATAATAAAAATATGCACCTAGCGAAAAACAAATTAATGTTGATATAGCAACAATAAATTTAAATAATGCTTCAAAAACAACATTTATTTTTAAATTAGATAATTCAACCTTATATGCATCATTAGAATATTTTAAATTCTTTTGATAGTTTTCTTCTTCCTTTGAATAAGCTCTAATTGTTCTAACGTTAGTAATTGATTCTAAAACAACATTATTCATTATAGAATGCTTTTCTCTAACCTTTTTCCAATTGTTTTTAACCTTTCCTCTTAAAATTATATTAGAAACTAATATAAGTGATAGTGGTAAAAAACAACAAATAGCTAAGATTGGATTAATTAATATCATTGCTACAAAGGTAACAACAACTGTTAATGATTCATTAAAGATATTTAATAATCTATTACCAGCTGAAAATTTTACTGTATTAATGTCTCCTAATGCTCTTGTTAATAAATCTCCTGATTGGAATTTTTCAAAGAAAGCACCATCTTGAGCTAAAATTGATTTCATATATTTATTATGTAATTCATAATAAATTGTAGTTGTTAATATATTTTGAGAATTTCTTTTCAAAAAAGAAATACCATATATTAATACCATGACTGTTACAAAAGGAATGAATATATCATTTATTAAGTATTCTTTTGTTAATGCTTGTCCAGTATTAGATGCATTTTCAATGCCTTCTGTTAAATTACCAACAATTCTTGCTGGGAATAAATTTAATACAGCAAGTATGATACCAAAGAATAATACTAATAAATATTTATACCAATTCTTTTTAACAATCCACCATACGCTTTTGATGAATTTAAACATAATTCCACCTCGAATCTTCGTAATGATATTATATCTCTATTTTCTATTAAGAAAAGGAAAAAAACACACAAAAGTAAAAAAGTATATTACATATAAATTATATCGAAAAAAGCCCCTAAGATAAATCTTAGAGGCTAATTTTTTTAATTTAATTACTTATTAGGATATTCCTTATTAGCTAATTCAACATAATGGTTATATCTCTTTTGAGCATCCTTGATATTTAATTCAAGAAGTTCTTGAGCCTTTTGAGGGTTGACATTAACTAATTGGCTATAACGACCTTCGTTCATTAAGAAGTCATTATACTTAGTCCAATCTGGTTCCTTAGAATCCATAGTGAATGGGTTCTTACCTTGCTTAGCTAGATCAGGGTTGAATCTGAATGTTGGGAAGTATCCGCATTCAGTAGCCTTCTTAGCTTCCATTTGAGACATGAATAGACCCTTCTTAATGTTATGAGCGATACATGGAGCATAGCAGATAACGATAGATGGACCATCATAAGCTTCAGCTTCTCTTAAAGCCTTAATAACTTGGTTTTGGTTATAACCATGAGAAACTGTAGCAACGTATACATGACCATAAGACATAGCGATTGAAGCTAAATCTTTCTTGAATGTTGGCTTACCAGCAGCAGCGAACTTAGCGATAGCACCAGTTCTAGAAGACTTAGATGCTTGTCCACCTGTATTTGAGTAAACTTCTGTATCTACAACTAAGATATTAACATCTTGGTTATTAGCGATTACATGGTCAAGTCCACCATAACCGATATCGTAAGCCCAACCATCACCACCGATAATCCATTGAGAAACCTTAACTAAGTAATCCTTTAATGATAAGATTTCCTTTGCATAAGGAGCATCAATAGCTTCCATAGCTTTAACAATCTTTGGAGCTAATTCTTTTGTCTTAGCACCTGAAGATCTATTTTCTCTCCATTCCTTACATAACTCTGCAGCTTCAGCTGGCATATTAGCTTCATTTAAAGCCATAACTGTTTGAATTCTATCTCTTAGAGTTTCAACAGCCATTCTCATACCGAAACCAAATTCAGCATTATCTTCGAATAATGAGTTAGCCCAAGCTGGACCTCTGCCTTCAGCATTTGTAGTATAAGGAGATGAAGGATATGAACCTGAATAAATTGATGAACAGCCTGTTGCGTTAGCAACTAACATTCTATCACCAAATAATTGTGATACAGCCTTAACATAAGGAGTTTCACCACAACCACCACAAGCTCCTGAGAATTCAAATAATGGTTGGTTGAATTGAACTGTACCTGCAGTAATTGAAGCACCGTTCTTTGTAGCAACGTCTCCTCTATAAGGAACGTTGTCTAAGAAGTATTGAGCAACAACTTCTTCCTTAGCAGCTCTTGACTTAGCCATAGAGTGTGCAACAAGTGGTTGTTTTTCTTTAACTTCAGCGTTCTTTGTATTAACTGGACATACTGTTAAACATACACCGCAACCAGTACAATCTAATGTAGAAATTGCTAAGTGATACTTATAACCAGCATATTGCTTTAATTCCTTAAATTGTGCACCTTCTGGAGCCTTTGCAGCTTCTTCTTCAGTACATAAGAATGGACGGATACAAGCATGTGGACATGCGAATGCACATGAGTTACATCCAATACAGTTTTCAGATACCCATAGAGGTACTGCAGTAGCTACACCACGCTTTTCTAATGCAGCTGTACCTTGAGGCATATGACAGTCATCACCGAATTTTGCAAATGTAGAAAGTGGTAATGTATCACCCTTAATTGAGTTAATAACATCAGCGATTTCTCTAACGAATGCAGGTCTTGACATATCAACCTTCTTAACATCATCAGTTAAGTTAGCCCATTCAGCCTTAACTTCAACTTCAACTGGCATAGAACCACCAAGATCGATTGCTAAATGGTTTTGAGCAACAACATCAGCACCCTTCTTAGAATATGTCTTTGTAGCGAAGTCCTTCATATGTTGCTTAGCTTCTTCATAATCCATAATATTTTGGTTTAACTTGAAGAATGCAGATTGAATAATAGTGTTAACACCTAAACCAGCACGGAAGCCAGCTTGCTTAGCACCTTCATAAGCATTAATAATATATAACTTAGCATGCTTTTGAGCTAATAATCTCTTATATTTGTTAGGTAATCTCTTTTCAATATTAGCAGCATCAACAACTGTATTTAATAAGAAAGTACCACCATCACGTAAACCATCGATCATATCGAACTTGTCAAGATATGCATCAGTTGTACAAGCTACGAAGTGAGGTTGGTTAACTAAATATGTTGATCTAATTGGGTTCTTAGAGAATCTTAAATGTAATCTTGTAGAACCACCAGACTTCTTAGAGTCATATGCAGCATAAGATTGTGCATATAAATCAGTGTAGTCACCAACAATCTTAGAAATATTCTTACATGCACCTACGATACCGTCTCCACCTAAACCGAAGAATAATAATTCTGTAGTTGATGGGTCAGCAACGTCAATTGGAGCACCAACTTCAAGTGATGAATAGTTAATATCATCATTGATACCAATAGTGAAATGATCCTTTGGATTCTTTTGAGCTAGGTTAGTGAATACTGCATTAATCATATCTGGGTTAGTATCCTTAGAAGATAAACCATAACGACCAGCTACAATCTTTGGTGCATTCTTGCAGCCAGCAAATGCAGCGATAACATCTAGAGCAAGTGGCTCATATAAAGCACCTTGTTCAATTGTTCTATCTAATACAGCAATCTTTTCTACTGTCTTAGGGAATGCGCTTAAGAACTTTTCAGCAACAAATGGACGATATAGGTGAACTTCTAATATACCAACCTTTTCGCCATTCTTAGTTAAGTAATCAACTACTTCTTCAGCAGCTTGGTTAACTGAACCCATTGCTACGATAACTCTTGTAGCGTCTTTAGCACCATAATATTGATATGGAGCATATTTTCTACCAGTAGCCTTAGAAATTTCATTCATGTATTCTTCAACTACAGGATATACACCAACATATTTTTGTGCTTGTAATTCACGTGTTTGCATGTAAACGTCGTCGTTTTGTGCAGTACCACGAGTCTTTGGATGAGCTGGATTTAAAGCTTCTGCTCTAAATTTAGCAACAGCATCCTTATCTAATAATTTGTCGAACACTTCATAATCGATAGGTTCAACAGTATTTACTTCGTGAGATGTTCTGAAACCATCAAAGAAGTGTAAGAATGGAATACTTGCTTTAATTGCTGATAAGTGTGCAACACCAGCTAAATCCATAACTTCTTGAACTGAATTTGAACATAACATAGCAAAACCAGTTTGACGGCAAGCCATAACGTCTTGGTGGTCACCAAAAATTGCTAATGATTGTGCAGCTAGTGCACGTGCAGAAACATGAATAACACCTGGTAAACATTCACCAGCAATCTTATACATGTTAGGAATCTTTAATAATAAACCTTGTGATGCAGTATAAGTAGTAGTTAAAGCACCTGCTTGTAATGAACCGTGTACTGTACCAGCAGCTCCCCCTTCTGATTGCATTTCTACAACCTTAACAGGCATACCAAATAAATTTTTTTGACCTTTTGCAGCCCATTCATCTGTATACTCAGCCATTGGTGATGATGGAGTAATAGGATAAATACCTGCAACTTCTGTAAATGCATAAGATGAATATGCCGCAGCATAGTTACCATCTATAGCCATTCTTTTATTGCTCATTTCTTCCCTCCTAATGAGTTAAATTTTTTGCAAGTATTATTATAAAACTATTTTAAATAAATATCAACAATTGTAATAATTTTCACACTTATAATCCATACTTTAAAAAAATATTGTCCATTATTCAGCAAATATCATAAACTTAAATATAAATAAAATTTATATTTTACAAATTAATTTTTTTCAATTTATAATTTTATAAAAAAAACGCTTAAAAATAGATAATTATAAGAACTAAAAAGAAATACAATTAACCATTCCAAACAATATAAAAAAAGTTGATAAGCACCTTCATTTTGGTGTCTACCAACTTATATGATTTTAATTTACTTAATTATAAATGCATATACATTAATTGAATCACCTTTAGTTACTTTATGAGTTCCAGCCTTTAATTCAATAACTAAAACACCATTAGCATCAGTAACCTTATTGTTATCATCAACCTTTATTTTCTTTGATGCAGCATCAGTAATAATTACTAAAGTCTTATCACTTTCTAATGTAAATTCAATTGATGTAGATGATTCCATTTTAATTGCAGTTGTATATTTAACATTTTCATATACCTTTTCTGCAACTCCTGATTTTAGATTTGCTGTAATTTTAAAGAAATCATCGGCAACTCCATTATTAAATGTTTTAACATATCCTCCACTAATATCAACAGGAGTTTCTGGTGTAACTGGAGTATCAGGTGTTGATGGATCAGTAGGATTTGAAGGTGTTACTGATTGAGCCTCAATTCCTTGGACAGAAACTAATTTAGAAGTATAAGATACTAATGCTGCTTTTAATTCAGTATTAACCTTATCACTTACATCATCAGCATCAGTAAATACCCATTTGAAATCTCCGCCTTGAACTCTACCTGCATAAGCCATAACTGTTTTTTTAGCATCCTCTGCTGTTTGAACAGTGTATTGGTACATAATTGATGGATTTGTATCAAAATTATTATAAACAACTTTTGATGCAGGGACTACAAGACTTGAAACTACTTCATCTCTTGATGAAGCTGCATATGCATCAAAGCTTGTGTTATTATCTTGATATTTTGTATATCTGAAATTACTTCCATCGAACACATTTCCATATTCTTTAATAACGCCACCTGCTTCTTTAGATAGTACATTTGTTCCATCATCTTTTATATCATGTGCCATTAAGCCAGACATAAACGGAATTGTATTAGTTGTTGAGCGGAAATAATTGTTCTCAGCAAAAATAGATGCACCAATTGCTGATGCTATACCATATTTAGCATTTCCATCAAAATAGTTATTATAAACATGAACTGTACAAGTTCTCACTCTTGGATGTCTTGAATCTGAATGATCATACCAATTATGATGATAAGTGATATAATTTTCTGTTGTTTCATCCTTCATACCCTGTAAATTACACTTACCATTATCATAGAAATGATTATATGAATGTGTAATATAAGAAGATGTTTTAGTATCTAATGCACCATCACCTTTTGCTTGGTCAGCATCAGAGCCTGCATCACCATAAAAGAAATCACAATTATGGACCCAAATATGATCATTTTTTTGTTGTAATCCACAATCATCGCCTTCATTACTATTGCAGTTCATAAAGCCGACATTTCTAATTTCGACACAGCTTGAATTCTTTACTACAATACCAAAGCCATTTGCAGTTGCATCATTTCCAATTCCTTCAATTGTTAAGTTCTTTACATCATCAATGTATAAGTCACCTTTATTAAGCACTTGAGGATCAGTAATATTTCCTAATAATCTAATACATACAGGATCAGCAATTCCTTTTTGTGCTTTCATAGCTGTAATGATATTTTGAAGGCCCTTTACAGTTACAGTTTGCTTCTTTTCAATTGCTGTTGTTTCAACAGTATCTTTGTTAAGATTTGAAACATAAATAACTCTTGCATTTGCTTTTAATGTACCATCATCATTATATGCACCAGATGATGATCCATTAACAAATCCAAAGCCAGTTCTTTCATGAGCACTAACATTTAAATTAGATACAACTGTTTGATAAAGAGCTTTTTCACCACTATCATCAACTGGTACAATTTTTACATCATATAAACCAGCCTTTAATCCCAGAACATCAACTCTGATGTTATCCTTATATTCTCTTATTAATTGTGTATCGATTGCTTTATAAGTATCTGAACCAGATTCTTTTACATATGCATTATATTTTTTTGCACCCTCAAGCTTATTAAAAGTAACATATGCTTCTTCTAAATCGCCTTTTGCTTCTAATACTTCAATATTGCCACTAATAGCAACATTAGGTACTTCAGCTTTACTATCTCCTTTTTCACCATTTTCTACTGGTTGCACTGAACCACCATTATTTTCAGTTTCTACTGGTTTGCCATTGTCAATTTTTTGGCATGCAGTAATTGATGTCATACCAAAAAAAACAAGCCCTAAAATAATAAGTTTTTTGATTTTCATTGTTAAAATTCCCCTCTTTTTGAAAACGCTTTACCTAGATTATACAATAAGCCATTTTTTCTTACAAGAAATATTTTAACAAAATAAAAAAATATAATAAAAATCCCCTTAGTCTTGCTAGAAAAAAGAGCAATTTCTAAAATGAAATTGCCCTAATTTAATTATTTAATTTTTAGGTTTATAAACCTTCATCTTATCAAGTACACCAATTGCTTCTGTATAAGAACCAGCTTCAGTATTTTCTAAAACCTCGCCTAATACTCTAAATTTAGAATCAATTGTATCAATATACCATAATACTAATGCTTCAGGTGTAGTAGGCTTTTTAGCTGCCCCAAATTGAGGAAGGCCATGATGGCTTATGAGCATATGCTCTAAAAGCATTACCTCATCAGTATTTTCATATCCTAATTTTTTAGCAACATCTTCAATTTCCATTGCACCTAAAACTAGATGGCCTAATAGCTGGCCCTTTAATGAATAAGATGTATCCATTACTCCTGTTAATTCAGTAACCTTACCAATATCATGTAATAAAATACCAGCATAAATATAATCCTTATTTAAATATGGATAATTTTCAATAAAGCCATCAGCAAATTTAACCATACCAATTGAATGATATGCTAAGCCTCCTACATAAGCATGATGAAGCTTTGCTGCTGCAGGATATATAAAATATTTATCATGATATTTTTCAATTAAAGATTTAGTTATTTCTTTAATAATCTTATTTTCAATTTTATTAATATATTCATTAACTAATTTAATTGCATCTATTCTTTCTATAGGTGATTTTGCATAAAATAATCTTAATGCACTATCCTCTTGTTCAAATGGAAGTTCAGTTATTTCTTTATAAGAATCAATTATATTAGCTACTCTTTCACTACCTTCTACAGTATGATAATTAAATAAATAAGTGTGTTCCTTTTGTAAGGAATTATTATAATTTAAAAATTTTAAATTATATACTGTTCCATCCTTATCTACTACAGTGATATTAGCTAAATCATCACTTTCATTTATACCTTTTACCATTGCAATTAAATCCATTTTTCTTTTTCTCCTTTAAAAAGATAAACACCTGGCTTATCTACAATATAGCTATCTTGTTCAATATCACAGCATTTATAGCCATCAAAAATCATCTTGTAGTTTTCAAGTTCAATATTTCTTCTTTCATAATCATTTGATGCTAAAACAATGATATTATAATCATCCTCACAAATAATATAAGCTAAAGATCCCTTATCAATTAAAGCTTCAAGTGGATGAATTCTTTTTCTGATTTCAGAAGCTCTAGAATATCTAAAGCATGGATATTCCTTTCTAATGCTAATTAAATATCTTAATGTATTAACCATATCAATATTAGCATCTCTTCTATCATAATCAATTTTGTTGACTTCGTCTTTTGTATTATAAGAATTTTCAACACCTTGCTTAGTTCTAAAGAATTCTTCTCCTCCATGAATAAATGGAACACCTTCAGAAATTACAACTAATGATAATGCTAATCTTGCAGCATCCTTAATTTCTTCTTCATCCTTTATTCCTAATCCTGTCTTAGTAAAATCATAGAAAGTATAATTATCATGACATTCAACATAATTAATTGTTTGAGTAGGCTCATTGAATTTAAAATAACTTAAGCAAGAGCCTAAAGCTAAATGATAAGCATCAAAAACATCATTATCATTATCAAAAACAAATCCTTTGATTTTATCAAATTGAGAACCTCTTATTTGTTCTCTAAAGCGATCATTAAAGAAAGCATAATTAGGAATCTTATAATGATTAATCATAGTCGCTCTTAAATCAATTGGTAAAGGATTATCCATATTCCAGCCTTCACCATACATCATTATACTAGAATCAATTTTAGATAATTTTTCATATGCTTCATTCATTGTATCAATATCAATTAAACCCATTAAATCAAATCTAAAGCCAGATACCTTAAACAAAGACGTATAATATTCTAACACATCTATTATAAATCTTCTACACATATATCTTTCAGATGCAAAATCATTACCACAATAGCTTGCATTAGATCTATGACCAAATTCATCAACACGATATGCATAGCCTGGAACTAATGATTCAAACGGGAATTCTTCAACCTTATATACATGATTAAAAACAACATCCATATTAACCGCAAGACCACGCTTATGGCATTCATCAATTAATTCCATTAATTCATTAATTCTTGAATACGGATCATCAGGATTCTTTGAATACCATCCACATGGTACAAAATATTGATGTGGATTATAGCCCCAGTTATATAAGCTATTCTTTTTTAAATCATCAACCTCTTCAAAATCAAATGTAGGAAGAAGCTGTAAATGAGTTACGCCTAATGATTTAATATAATCTAAGCCAGTAGGCTCATTTGTCTTAGTTGGATGATTTTCAACCATACCTAAAAAAGTACCCTTTGATTCACCATTTAAATAATAAGTAAAATCTCTAACAGAGGCTTCATAAATAATATTATCAGTATACATTCCAGTTAGATGAGGCTTTTCATATTTCATCTTATAAAATTTATTTTTATCAACAATATAATTATATAAAGCATTAGCTCCACTTGATAAGGCATAAGGGTCTAAAGTCTTTTCAAATGTATCAAAAACTCTAACATAAATTAAATATTTTGCACATTCATAATCACCAATTAATTTAACTTCCCAAACACCCTTTTCAGTATATTTTAAATCAAATCTTTCTTCCTTATCATTTTTAGTTACTAAAATATACATCTCTTTAGCAACAGGGCTCCAAGCTCTAAAAATAGTTTCTTTCTTAGAATACTCCATTCCTAAAGGACCATCATATTTAAATATTTCATCAAATCTTGGATCTCTTATTATTGAACCACTTCTTAATATTCCTTTAACACCATTAGAATATCCAACCTCATAATCTTTATTCAATAAAACGCCAGGATTTTTAACTATATATTTATAAAAATCATGTTCTTTATAAAAGTCTATGACCTCTAATGCTTTTTTATTTTCACCATCAAATAAAAATAATTTATTCCTCTTTGAATAATAATTTTCATCAATCAAAACTGTTAAATATTCAAATGAATCTATATAAGCATCTAATTTTCTCATACTTGCACTACCTATTCTTTAAAAATTTATAAATGTCATCCCTATTATTTTTTATTTTTCCATCCAATATAGCTCTTTTAACCCTTTCTATGTTTTTTCCAATTTCATTTCCTTTAAATATTAAAGAAAATTCTTTATTACTAATTGCTAAATTATCATCTTTTAATAATAAATTATTGAATCTATTTTTTATTAATGATATATCATATCCTAAATTATTTAGCAAATTATAATATTTAGCAATTTCATTTCTTTTTTTATATATAGAATAATTATCAAAATTATTTTCAATTAAATAAGATATTGAATCTATTTTCTTTTTATATTCTTTTTCAAAATTAAAATATTCATGATATATAAAATAATAAGCTAATTTCAAATCATCCTTATCAAATTTATCAACAAGCTTTAAAAGATTTTTATATTTAATAATATATTCAAATAAATCATATTTATTGATATATTCTATACCATTTTTATATTTTGAAAAAACAATTTTATTAAAATAATCATCAAGCCTTTCTTCTGATAAAGCATTTAATAAATTCTTTTTTTCTATTATAGCATTTAAGGTGTTTTCCTCAATTTTAAAATTTAATTTAGAAGAAAAATGTAAAGCTCTTAAAATTCTTAAAGCATCCTCATCAAATCTAATTATAGGATCACCAATAGCTTTTATTATTTTATTTTTTATATCGTTTATTCCATCATATTTATCAATGATTTTTTTATCTTTATCCATGATTAAAGCATTCATAGTAAAATCTCTTCTTTTTAAATCATCATAAATATTATTAGTTTCTTTAACTAATGGATGTCTGTGGTCATCATATGATATATCACATCTAAAATGAGTTATTTCAAAATCATATTCATCCTTTATTGTTATTGAATCATATAAAGCTCCATTAGAAACAGTATTAAAACATTCCTCAATAAGCTTTAGTGGCATATTAGTTGTTATATCAATATCATTTAAAGGAACACCAATTATATAATCTCTTACTGCTCCTCCAACGATATATGCTTCATATCCTTTTGATTCAATTTTTTCTAATATAGATAGGGCTTTATTAAAATAATCCAAGCTAAACACCACCTCTAATTATACCATAGATTAATTGAAAAAGTATAGATATTAAGTTATAATAGGAAAATGTAGGGTGATTGTATGAAGCTTATAAATGAAACATATATTAATACTATTATTATTTCTAAATCCGAATTTATAACTCGTTTATTTAGAGTTAATAATATTGATGAAGTTAATAAGAATTTAGCCGAAACAAGAAAAAAGCATTATGATGCTTCACACAATTGTTATGCCTATATTTTAGGAGATAATGCTGAAATAGAAAAATGCTCAGATGATGGTGAGCCATTAAAAACAGCAGGTGCTCCTATGCTTGATGCATTAAAAAAGAACAATGTTACAAACATTTTAGCTATAACAACTAGATATTTTGGTGGAATTTAATTAGGAGCAGGCGGTCTTGTTAGAGCTTATTCTAAATCAGTATCAGAAGCTTTAAAGCTTGCTAAATTTTATGAGGTTAAAGAACAAATAAAATTCACAATGAATACAACATATTCAGGATATAATTCACTAATTAAAAATATTAATTATGTAAATATATTAAATACATTTTTTAATACTGATGTTTTAATTGAAGCTGCATGTGATAAAGAATTATTTAATAATTTAAAAGACGATTTATATAAATATAAAATTGATGCTATAACATTAAATGAAAAAGGAACTATTAATATCGAAATACCAATTAAAGAAGAAAAATAAAAAGTTTTAAACTTTTATAAATAGGGGGATTTATGAAAAAGAAAACAGGGATTTTATTATTTCTTTCCATTTTATTTTCTACTATCTGTTTATTTTTAATACATTATTTAACAAAGAAAAATAATATAGATTATAGCTATAGTGATACTATTTTTTGGACTTTTGCATTTTCACCAATTTACCTGCCTGTTCTATTTAATTTAATATTTCAAATTTTAGCAATAAAAACTAAGAATAAGGCATATATTACTCTTTCATTTATCTTTTCAGTTATTACGTTAAACATTTTTTCTATAATATTAAATTCTCAATTACTAAAAGAATCAAATGAACAAAATGTTAATAATCAGTATAATCAAAGAACCAATAACACTATTATAACTAAAAATTGTAATAATGATTATGATATTTCAAACCATTATCGAAAAGTATATTTAGTATGTTTTATCATAAATATTATTTGTTTAATTTTATTTGTAACATTTGTTATTATAAGACTAAATAATTTTTATAATGGGGCAGTAAATAGAATCAAGGAAAATGATTCATATGTTATAGGAACTGGGCTTTCAATATTATTTGTAATGGGATTAATTATATTTGCTTCAATTTTACCATTTTCAATTTTATTATTAGCAATGAAATTGAATTATGATGCATTTAAAATGGATAATCGTGCCTATAAGCCTTTAATATTTTTAGGTATTATTACATTAACATTTATTAATTCATATACATCATATAAAATAGTTAAAGAAATGAAAAAACAAAGATATAATTAAAAAAATGCTAGTTTAAACTAGCATTTTTTATTTTTATAAGCTTCCAGCTTTTG
>JAFXUP010000156.1 GCA_017524905.1 Acholeplasmatales bacterium
TAGTTGGATCATTAAAAGCTTTAAATGTTCTATCAAAATTCTTATATTCATTTGAAGATGTATTAAATAATCGTGAGAAGAATCCACCTTTTATATTTTTAAGGGCATTATCATAATTCTTTTTATTAGTAAATCTTTGAATTGTTCTAGATATAACATGTGACGTATTAGAGCTTTTATCTAATTGATTAATAGAATTATTGATGAAACCACCAACCATAAATCCATTTGATAGTCTTTCTAAATTGTCTCTAAAATCAACTTCAGGTTTTGTTGGTCTATCATTTTTAAATATTTCATCACTCATTTTTTTTGCATAACCTTTTAAATATCCTTCAGGATTTAAGAAAAACATTTTAGCTTTTAATTCATCCTTTTCATTTTTAGCAAAAGGATTAATTGAACCATTTGGCGCTTTTTTGTTGTTTTGTTCAAAATATTCATTCTTTAAATCAAGTGATGCTTCATTAAGCTTTATTCTTGCCATATGAATAGCTTCTTCAAATGAAAAATCAGCATTTTTCATACCATGTCTTAATAAATAATGAGTTGTAAATTCTAATTTATCATTAAAATCCTCGTATTCTTCAACTTTTTCAAAATAATCCTTCATTGATACATATTCAAGTTCTTCTAAATCGGCCTTATTTAATTTTGGCATAATATCAACTCCTTCTTGTTTATATATTAACATATATACTGCAACAAAACTGCAACATAAATATAAAGAGAAGAAGATAATCTCTATGTGTCTAGAGCAACCTAGCAAGATGAAAGTGTTACTCCTTTAGTCAAACGATAATGTGAAAAAACTAGTCCACTGAATTAATCTTGAATAATCATAAAAATATGTTATACTATAAGTGTCTTGAGGGACAACGTATTAGGAAAAACGAAAAGGGATGATTGCCGTCATCCCTTTTCTCATTTTAGAGGAAACAACGTATTAGGATACTATCTAACGATAGTTATTCTTATCGATAATAATGATTAAAACTATTATCACGATAAGAACTATTAGGTAATCCACCTAATACCTCCTAACTACCCGTTGTTCCATCCGAGTAGAAGTGTTTCATTCTGTTAAATAATTATTGAACTTGTTGGTGACATGTGTCACAATATAGTTGAAAGAGAGTGATGCTTTATGAAATATAAAATTAATGAGGATTCTCTCATCCATAGTTTTTAAATTATAAACATAAAATAGCCATTGAAGTTATGCCATAATTATGCTATAATTATGACAGAAAGAAGGTGCTTTTATGCAAATATTACCTATTAAGGATTTAAGAGATACTAATAAAATATCTGATTTATGTAATGAGACTAATGAACCTATATTTATAACTAAAAATGGTTATGGTGATATGGTTGTAATGAGTATTAAAACATATGAAGAAAAATTAGAAAGAATTGAAATGTATGAAGCTATAATTGAAGGACTTCAAAATGTCAATGATGGTAAAATTAAAAATGGACCTTCTGCCATTGAGGAGTTAAAGAAGAAATATGATTTATAGTTATGAATTAACTGACTTAGTAATAAAAGATATAGATGATACTTTAAACTATATTTCTAATAAATTATGCAATAAAAAAGCAGCGATTGACCTGATGAATAACATAGAGGCTTGCATAAATAATATATGTACATTTCCTTTATCTTATCCAAATTGTAAATATTATTTAATTAAAGATGATTCTATTAGACATGCACTAATTAAAAATTATATTCTTGTTTTTAAAATTTATGATAATAAGATAATATTTTTAAGATTTAAATACTCAAAGCAAAATAAACTTTTATAAGAATCAGGTGTTTTACTTGATTCTTTTTTTATGTGATAACTTTTTTTGTGGTTTTCAAAGACACATGTTGATGCGGTATGCTGTCTTTCGCGAAAAAATTTTGAAAAATAAGTTTAGTAAGTAATTATTTATTTATACTTTAATTATACCGTGGTATAAATAAATCTTGAATAAAGAAAATTTTAACCGCATCGAATTCGATACGTTTAAAATGGAATCTGGTAAAAATTCATTTGTTATGACTCCAACAAAATGGATAAGTAATTTATAAATGTGATATAATTAAAAAAAGGATATTTCTATTATTAGAAATAAAAATGTTAGTTAGGGAGAAGTAAAAAATGAAAAAAGTAAAAGTATTAGGTGTTCCAATCTATGCATCAATTATATTAATATCGGTATGCATATTAGGTATTATTATAGGTTCTTTTTTAGATTATGATATTAGTGTTGGTCTAAAAAATAAAACAGAGATAGGAACCTGGTTTGCAAATTATGGTGGATATTTTTCTTATTGTTTATATCCTGCGGCAGGAATGTGTCTTTTTAAAGGATTAAAAAAGAAAAATTTAATTATAATTGCTTGGGGATTATTAATAGCTTCATATTTTATAGCTGTTTATTATTGTAATTCCTATTTTGGAAAATCTGTTAGAGCTCTCTTTAATTATGAAGCAGGTGTATCACCATTTATAATTTCAATGCTTTCATATTTACTTTGGGTATTATTACTTAGCTGGGTTCCACTATTAATGTATTATTTATTAGATGATGATAATCCTAATTTATTAATTGTTGTTGGTGCAGTTATATTAATTGCAGGTATTATAAGTGATTGTGTAAATTTATGGCTTAAGCAGGTTGCATCAAGACCTAGATTTAAATATTTAATTACCTTAGATGATCCTAAATCTCAATTTAAAAATTGGTGGGAAATGTCACCTAATTTGGCTGGTTCTAATGATTCATTTAAAAGCTTTCCATCTGGTAATATGACTATAGCAACAATGATGTTTGCTTTACCTTTATTTTCAGATGCAATTAAATTTAAAAAGAATTATATTAAATGGATTTTATATGTATTTGCATTTATATGGGTAATTCTATATGGATATAATAGAATACATATGACAGCTCATTTTTTAACTGATGTATGCTTTGGTACTTTAATTACTTATTTAATATTTGGAGCATCATCTATTATTGGAAATAGTGCTTTAGAAAAAATAGAATAAAATGAAAAGGGGCTGTTAAGAAACTAACAATTTCTTAACAGCCCCTTTTTCACATAGTAAATGATAAAAAAAGATACCTGATTAAATCAGGCATCTTATATATTCAACTTGAAAATGACCTACCCCAACGTTTATTTATACACCGTGCAGATGGCCACCTATAACTCTCAAGCTTTCTAAAATCATTATATAAAAATTATTTATTAAATTCAATTTAAAATGCTTAATTATAAAAATGTATAATGAAAATTAAAATTAAATAATAAAAATATATATTAAAAATATTTTTTTAATTATTTAAATAGCTTTTCATATTCATAAATCTTTTTTTCTAGCTTTTCAATATCATAAAAATCATAATAGCTAAATGGTAAATCAACATCTACACCTGCCTCATCACCAATCATTTTATCATCCTCTATTGTATATACATGCATAGAAGAAGAATAACAAACAACCTGACCATTAGGAAGTGCTATTTGGCTTATAGCACATTCTCCACCACCTTGAGTTTGGCCAATGATATATCCTAGTTTTTGGTGTGATACAAAAAATGGCATTGCTGTACCACAAGAAAAGGCAATTGGACTTGTTAATATGAAAAATTTAAATTTATTTCCATATACATCATTATCATCATATTTTCCATCATTATTTGAATCTATTTGGGTTGTCATAGTAAGATTTGTATTAGAATTAGAATCATGTAATGTTATAGTACCATTATTTGTTTTGTTAATAAGATTTAAAATCTTTGTCATAACAATAGAAGTACCGCCTCTATTAACTGACATATCTATTATTACATTTGATACGCCACCCTTTTTATCTATTTCCTTTAGGTTAGTTAATAGCTTAAAGAATTGATCTGATTCAGCAAGCACCTCATCAGTTTTTACCTTTTTATTTGCATCATATGGATGATTATCCTCATTAAATGCATCAAGGGTAATTAAAGCTGTTTTACCATCTTTTGCATATCTTACTCCATTTAGATTTAAATTTAATTCTTTATATACTCTATTTCTTTCATCAGATAGAATTTTCATAAGTAAAGTTCTATCCTTTATCATTGATTGAGGAAGAACCTTGAAGTTATCCTCATGCCATGCATCAGCACCATTAATAAGCGCTGTGTGATTATCATCAAGTGTAGAAAGCATAAGATTAATGGCATCTCCTCTAACTTCTGCATTATCACTTAATAGCATTTTTGAATAATCAAGGCTTTCAAAATAAGAAGACATCTTAGTTATTCCTTTTTGTTCCTTTAGACCATAAAAATTATCAAATATAAAATATAAATAATTCTTATTAAATAATCTTAAATATTCAGGCATAACATCTGTTGTTTTATTTTTCATATCCAAAATGGCAGTTGTTTCTTTACCATTATCTAAATATTTAAAGCTTGCTAATGCAGCAGGATCACTATATGTGAATAATTTATCATAATTATAAAATACACCTGTTACATGTGAGGCATTAATAAGTGGATCTAAAAAGGCAAGTGGTAAATATGTTTTATCATTTTCTCTAAATGTCTTAAATCCATATTCCTTATAATTAATTACATAATCTTTAATATTTTTAGTATCATATGTAGGAGTATATTTTGTTCTTAATGCTGATGAGGTTGTATCATCATCTTCAGTAGCAATAAAGGCTAATTGATTTTCAAAAATAATTTGTTCAAGCTTAGTTAATATTCTAACTGTTGCTTTTTTATTGTTAAGCTCAAAAATAAAATCAACCTCATCCTTAGTATCTGCATATTTACATCCTTTAGCACAGCTTTCAGGAATAAATGTATAATAGCTTTCTACATCTATGTAAGGTATATAATCCTCTCCCTCAATAAATTTTAAAGTCATTTTATCATCATAGGTAATATCCTTTAAATTAACAGCCTCAGCCTCCTCATTATCCTCTGAATAACCATTTAGTGATATAACACTTAATTCTTTATCATAGGTTTTATAGTTTTTGTTTGAGCATGATGCTGCTACAAATAAAGTCACAGCAAGTGACATAATAAAAATAATTTTCTTTTTCATAATAGCTCCCCCTTACAAAAATAGAATTTTAATATTTTATTTCTTATATATTATCATATTTTAAGAATTTTAATTTCAACAATAATTAAAAAAACTGTAGATAGGAATTTTTTTATTATTTAAATGGTAATTCATTTTTTTGTGTTGCACATTTGTTGCATTTGATATGTTAAGATATATTATATAATACTTTAATAAAGTATTTTTTTAACAATAGGGAGGTTATATATATGATGAAAGGAATAAAGATAAAAAAATCAATAAAAGTTTTTTTTAAAGCGATATTTGCATTTGTTGTAACTCTTTCGCTGCTTTTTACTTTTGTATTGAGTAGTAACTCTGTTTACGCTAAAGAAAATAATGAGGTTAAAAACGACTCTACACCGTTAGTAGATCCGGCAAATTGTAAACATGATCTTATTGAGAAAGAGATAACTGTAACTAATATCGTTAAAACAGCAGGAGATTCAAGTCAACCTATCAAATATTCAGAATATAAAAATGCTAAAGTTGCTGGCTCAACTGGTGTTGATCTTGCTTTTATGGGTGCTAAAGGTAAAATTTGTGCACAAGGTAGCGCTGTTGTAACAGTAACAATAAACTTAGAAGAAGCTAGAAATATAGATGTTTATTGGTACGTCAATAACCAGCTTCCTTATGCAAAAATGAAAGTGGAATTTACTTATAGTAATGAAGAAACTACAGCTGAAACTATAACTTATGATTATACAAATAAAGATTTTATTGGCTGGAATGTTAATTCGATTTCATGCTCAGCAGGTGTAAATAAGTTCACTTATAAATTATATGTTAGTAAAGGAACAAAATATTGGGCTGACCCTGGTGGAAGACATCTATATGTACTACCTGAATTCTCTTCAGCTTTTGATGAAAATGATACTTGTACACTTTGTGGAACAAAATGTACACACGAAACTGCTGGATTAGGATATGATTCAGAAAAAGATGAATATTTCTTCCAATGCCAGGATAAGTGTGCTCACGAAGTAGATATTTTATCATATGTTGAAAATAAAGATATAATTACTAATATAAGAAAAGCTTATGATAAGCTTACTGATGAACAAAAAGCTAAGCTTCCTAAAGAAAAACTTGCAAGACTTGAAAAAGCTGAATCTATAATTGCTATTGCAAATGTTGAAGATTTAATAACTAAACTTCCAGCAGCAGATGATGTTACTACTAACAAAAAGAATGATGTTTATGCTGTTAGAACTGAATATGAAAAATTGAAAAAAGAAGATAAGAAGGAAGTTAATTCTGAGTTAGTAGAAAAACTTGAAGCCGTAGAATTAGTTCTTGCTCAAAAACTTGTAGAAGAAGAACTAGCCAAATTACCTGAGGCTGATAAAATAACTACAAGTAATAAAGGCGTAATTGAAGCAGCAAGAACTGCATATGATAAGCTTAATGAAAAACAAAAAGCAGAATTTAATGCTGATGTATTAAAAAATCTAGAAGTAGCAGAAACTAAATTAGCTAATATAGTAATTAATGAAGAATTAGCCAAATTACCAGAAGTTGATAAGATAACTTCTCAAAATAAAGCATCAATTGAGGCAGCAAGAAAAGCATATGAATCTTTATCAGATGAAGAGAAAGCAAAAATTGCTCCAGAAGTAATTGAAAAATTAGAAGCAGCAGAAAAGGCACTTGCTAAAGTTATATTTAATGAAGAATTAGCAAAAATACCAGATATTGATAAGATAACTTCTCAAAATAAAGCATCAATTGAGGCAGCAAGAAAGGCATATGATTCTTTATCAGATGAAGAGAAAGCTAAAATTGCTCCAGAAGTAATTGAAAAATTAGAAGCAGCAGAAAAGGCACTTGCTAAAGCTATATTTAATGAAGAATTAGACAAATTACCTGAAGTAGATCAAATAACTCTAAATCATAAAAATAGCATTGAGGCAGCAAGAGAAGCATATGAATCTTTACCAGCTCTAGAAAAAGAAAAAATTGATGCTGAAAAGCTTGAAAAATTAGAAGCTGCTGAAATTGCACTTGCAAATGTAATAATTAATGAATATGCCAAAAAATTACCTGAGGCAGTAGAAGATATTACAATAAATGATAAACCTATAGTTGAAGAAGTAAGAAAAGCATATGAATCATTATCAGATGAAGAGAAAGCTAAAATTGATCCAGAACTAATTAAAAAATTAGAAGCTGCTGAAACAAAAATCAATGATATAGAAAAGGTGGCTCTAGTTCAAGAATCAATTGATGAATTGCCAGCTCTTGAAGATTTAACACTTGATGATTATGAAACTATAACAAGTGCTAAAACAAAATATGATGCATTAACAGATGAACAAAAATCTAATATTTCTAAAGAAGATTTAGAAATATTAAATGCCATCTATAAAAAAGCTAATGATATAAAATTAGCTAATGATTTTGAAATTATTGTTGATGAGTTAGGTGAGATTTCTTATAACAATGAAACAAAAGAAAAACTAGATGCTGCAATTAAATTTTATAATGAATTAACAGAAGATCAAAAAACTTTAATTGCTGATGAATATCAACAATTACAAGCAGCATTAAAAGATTATGAACAAAAAGAATTAGACGCAACACGTCATTCTTTAAGTGATAAAACTACTAATGTTTCAATTGAAACATCAACAGGTAGAGGTATTCCTAAAGATGTAAATTTAGCTACATCTTCATCACAAAATGTTCAAGCCGAAAAAGGCTCTACAGAATATAATAATATTATATCTAAATTAAATGGAAATGAAAAAATACATACAGTATATAATATTAAATTAACACATGTTGTTGATGGTGTTGAAAAAGAAGTCCAACCAAAAGATATCCAAGAAGGAATGAAATTAATCATCAGATTAGCTGTTCCAGAAGGTGTAAACTCAGATGAGGCAAGAATTTTACATATTCATGATAAAGATAATATGGAATTCGTTGAAAATGTCAAAGTCGAAGAAAATGAATTTGTTTTTGAAGTTTCAAGTTTATCTGAATTTGCTGTTGTTGTAAAAACACATGGCTTCCCTGTTTGGGCAATTGTACTTATTGTAATTCTTGCCTTAATCTTATTATGCGGTATTTGTTATTTATTATTATTCTTTGTATTTAATAAATGGATTAATAATAATGGTAAGAAAATAAGAGTATTTAAACTTGGTAAGAAAAATAATAAAGTTAAAGTAATTACTATGTTCTTTGCTATAAAAGAAATTGATGAAGAAGAACTTCTAGAAACTAAAGATGATGTCTTAGAGTCTAAAGAAGCAGAAAAGGTTAAAAAAGAACCTATTTCAGAAGAAGAAAAAGAACAAAAGCGCATTTCAAAACATCAACAAAAACTACTTGAATTAAGCGCATTAGGTGTTGAATACAGTAAAAATGTAGAAGTAACTGAAGATGAAAATGGTATAGAAGCTATTGGAATCATTTATAGTGCTAAGAGTAAAGTTTATATGTTTGGTCCTAAAGAATATAAGCTTAATATTGGTGATATCGTAAAAGTAAAAGATTCTACTAATAACATTAGAACTGTAGTTGTCGTAGTTCCTAATAAAAAATTGGCTGAAAGTGAAATAGTTAAGCCATTTAAGGATATTGAAGAAGTTGTTTATCAAGTTACAAAAACTAATGTAGAAGATATCGAAAAAGCTCGTTTAGAAGCTGAGGAACAAGCCCGTAAAGAGGCTGAAGAAAAGGCCCGCGAAGAAGCAGAAGAAAAGGCACGTGAAGAAGCTGAAGAAAAGGCCCGCGAAGAAGCCGAAGCAAAAGCCCGTAAAGAAGCTGAAGAAAAGGCCCGTAAAGAGGCTGAAGAAAAGGCCCGCGAAGAAGCCGAAGCAAAAGCCCGTGAAGAAGCCGAAGCAAAAGCACGTGAAGAAGCAGAAGCAAAAGCACGTGAAGAAGCAGAAGAAAAGGCACGCGAAGAAGCAGAAGCAAAAGCTCGTGAAGAAGCTGAAGAACAAGCCCGTAAAGAAGCTGAAGAGAAGGCACGCGAAGAAGCAGAAGCTAAAGCACAAGAAGAGGCTTTAGAACAAGTAAATCAAGAAGCTGAAGATGAAACAGATGAGGATGAAACTGCTGATGATGAAGCTGATGAATCAGATGAAGACTCTGAAGAAACTAGCGATAATAAAGAAGCTTTAGTATCTAAAGATGATGTTGTAGAATTTGATGAAGCGACAAAGAAATATAAAGTTACAAAAATCAAAAAGACTTATGAAGCAAAAATGTGTTCATTATCTGATGAAGTTAAAGAATTGTATAGTGATGTTAAAAATGCATTATTATCTTATGGATTACAATTAAAATCTACCAAAACTGCTGAAAAGTTTAGAATTAAAAGAAATTATTATGCTCAATTAAAGATATGTGGTAAGCAAATTGGTTTATATCTTGCCTTAGATCCAAAAGAATATGCTGAATCTAAATATAAAGGTAAAGATTTAAGTGATAAAAAGGCTTATGCTGCAACTCCTTTCTTATATAAATTTAAAACAGCAAGAAAGGCTAAATGGGCATTAGAATTAGTAGATGCATTAGCTTTAAAAGAATCTTTAACTAAACTTGATAATTATGAACCAAAGGACTTTAAAAATGATTATCCTAATTTAACAGAAGAAGAATTAATTGAAAAAGGATATATAGTAAAAACTGTAACTATTACAGATAAAGCTCCTAAAGTTTTTCATAAAGTTGAAGAAATAAAAGAATAATATGATTGAAGGCTTAATCTAAAAGAGGCTCATATAAAAAATAATTAAATAATTCATAATTTTTAATGAACAACGTAAAAAAGACATCGTTTCTTACCTCTTTATCAGGTAATTCACGATGTCTTTTTATATAAACTTTAATTTAAAGCTGGGATACATAGTAGTTTAAAGCTTTATTTTTACACCACTTATTTTATAGATGGTATTTCTACACCGCTTAATTTAATTATCTGAATTATCTAAAAGACTTACTAAGGATTTTGGTAGGGGATTTTATAGAACTAACTTATATCATTATCTACAGTTTTATAAGTTGTATCCTAACTTTGTTGACTCAGTGAGTAGACAATCTATATTAAGTTGGACACATTACAGAATATTACTTCAAGTGTTTTCAAAAGAAGCACGTGATTGGTATGAACAAGAAGCATTAAAAGGATCATGGTCTGTTAGAGTATTACAAAGAAATGTTTTATATCTTATATATTTTCATTTAATATCTTTCATATCTTGTATATCTTTTATAAAAATAATTATTATTTCGCTGACTACATTGTGACGGATTTTATGGTGACTAATACAATAGGGTAATTTGCTTATTGTTTTATCTAAAAAAGCAAAATGGATGTAAAAAGGTGCAATTTATGAACAAACGGATGCTGCAAAAAGGTGCAATTAATGGAAATGGTATAAGGTAAGAGAAACGATTTATTGGAAAGTTAATTAGGTTAAATAAAATGATAGAACTAGAAGCGATAAATATTAATAACTATAGAAGAATTTTGGAAATTGCATATTGCTTATCTGGTAGATGATGGTATTATTAGTGATCCTGAAGATATTGAATATTTCAAAAGTGAAGAATATAGAAATGTTATTAAAAATCATATGGTAAGAGATAAAGATAAACACCATTTAATTTATTTTATGAAAGATGGAAAAAGAATAGGTGCTGCATCATATTGCATATATAAATCAGAAGATGGCAAATGCTTTATATTGGATTATTGGATTTTCAATGAATATAGAAACAATAATCTAGGGCATTTATGCTTTGAAAAACTTGAAGAAGTTACAAAGCAAGATAGTGCAACATATTATGAAATCAATTCTACAAAAGAAGATTCTATTCGTTTCTGGAAATCATTAGGATTTGTTGAAAATGGAATAGATGAGTATGGAGAAAAATTATTTATAAGGAAATAACAAAAAACAGCTTCAGAACTATTAATTCTGGAGCTGTTTTAATATCCTTATGGCGTTCCCGATGCGATTCGAACGCACGACCTTTCGCTTAGGACGCAAGAAAAAATGACAAAATAGCCTTTATAGTGCTAAATGTATTCTATTGATTATATAACTTCTTGTATAATGTCTGATTGGTTCGAACATCTTGTATAACTTTCATATCTTTTATTTCATTTTGGTGGAAAATTTGCTTGTGGAAAATGGGTGTAGTAAGTAAAACTCCAATTTCATGGGAAAAATATATCAATAAAATGGTTTTCGCAAATGTGATAAAATAGGTTTGAAAGAAGTTCGCAAATGTGATAAAATAGGTTTGAAAGAAGTTCGCAAATGTGGAGGAATTGTTATGGATGAGCAATTAGATATTGAATTTAAAAGAAAAGCATATGATAAAATACTAGAATGGAAAGAAAAAAGAGCGCCTGATTATGCTTTATTTTTGAAGGGGGCAAGACGTGTTGGTAAATCAACACTCGCAGAAAAGATAGGAAAAGAAAAATACAAATCATATATATTAATAAGATTTGATAAGGCTCCAGATGAAATAAAAAATCTTTTTGTCAATTCATTGGAAGATTTAGATAATCTATTTAATACATTACAAGTTTTTTATAAGGAAAAATTATATGAGAGAGAATCGTTAATAATTTTAGATGAAATCCAATTATTTCCTTTAGCTAGACAAGCCTTAAAAACTCTTTTAGAAGATAAGAGATATGATTATATTGAAACCGGGTCTCTTGCAACAATAAAGAAAAAATCTAAGAAAATACTAATTCCCTCAGAGGAATATGCATTAAACATATATCCTATGGATTTTGAAGAATTTTTATGGGCAAAAGGTGATTCTGTTTCTTATGAATTAATAAAAGACCATTATAATAAATTAAAACCAATAGGAACTGCTCATAGAGCATTAATGAGGGCATATAGAGAATATATGCTAGTTGGTGGTATGCCTCAGGCTGTCTATAAGTATATAAAAACTTCTGATTATGGTGAGGTTGATTTCGTTAAACAAGGAATATTAAATCTATATGAATCAGATATAGATGAACAAGAAGAAGAAAACCCAGAATATGTCAAAAATGTTTTTTGGCATATTCCATCTGAATTATCAAATCATGACAAGAGATATAATTTGTCGCATGTTGATACGAATGCCAGACTAAGAGAATATAAAGGCCCTATCAACTGGTTAATTGAGTCAATGACAGTTAATGTTGCTGAAAATGTTAGTGATCCAAGTGCTGCATTCAATCTTTCAACTATTGATCCAGCATTTAAATGTTATATGGGTGATACTGGCCTATTGATATCATTAGCATATAAGAATCAAGATTATTTAAACAATGAATTGTACAAGGCAATATTATTAGATAGATTACATGTTAACGAGGGAATGATAATAGAAAATATTACTGCCCAAGAATTAAGAAAAAACGGGGACAACTTATATTATTATAAAAAAACAGATAAAGAAAAGAAACAAACTATTATGGAAATAGATTTTTTAATTAGGCGCGATAATAAATTAATACCTATTGAAGTAAAATCATCTGAGGCCTATTCTTTGTCTTCGCTAAAGCAATTCAAAAAATGTTTTAGTGGCAAAGTTGGTTTACAATATGTTTTATATGATGGAGATATAAAAAGGGAAGAAGAAATTATCTATTTGCCATATTATATGGCTTCAGTTCTTTGATTTTATCTTATAATATTAAAAAAACAGCTCTAGAAAGATGTAAAATATATGCTTTATTTTTCTTCCGGTTGCTTCCGGTTTCGGTCACTATCGGGCACCTATCAGTCACTGTCCAAATTACTAAACTAAATATCTATAAGCTAGAAGATATACCTAAAATAATTGAAGTGTATGGAAAAGACGCTATTGATTTATCCGATGACACTATATTAGTCACAATCCCATTCAATAGAATCAATAAAGTGGGTGATAAAGTGGGTGATAAAGTGGGCGATAAAAGTGGTCAATTATAATTGAACATGTCATAAATGTTGGTGTAAATGATGTTGAAAAAGTAATATTAGAAGAATTAGTAAAAAATTCACAATTAACAGCAAATGATCTTTCTATAATCATTTCTAAGAGTAAGAGAACTGCTGAAAGATATTTAAAACTTTTACAAGAAAAAGGATATATTGAAAGAAGTGGTTCAGATAAAACTGGTAATTGGAAAGTAATAAAATTATACAAAACTCGCTCGGAATTTCTTAAAAACACATTGAAAACTCGCTAGGAATTTCTTAAATTTTGGAAAGCCACATAAGCATACTTTTCAATTTTTGAAAATAAATGTTGAAAATGGGATAGATGAATATGGAAAAAAGTTATTTATAAAGAAATAACAAAAATCAGCTTCAGAACTATTAATTCTGGAGCTGTTTTAATTTCTTTATGGCGTTCCCGATGCGATTCGAACGCACGACCTTTCGCTTAGGAGGCGAATGCTCTATCCTGCTGAGCTACGAGAACAAATATTGAATTCCATGTAATTATATCATTTTTATTATTGTACTACAAAGAAAAAAAGATGCTTTTGAACTAGTCAAGTAAAAGTAGACAGTTTTAAAAAAAGTTCTAGAACCCCATATCAGTTTTAAACTGGTGTGGGGTTTTATAATTTAATGAATATGCAGGCCTTTCATTATTATAGTAATTGACATATTCATCAATTGTTTTTTTAACGTCACTTGATTCATTTAAATTAAA
>JAFXUP010000157.1 GCA_017524905.1 Acholeplasmatales bacterium
AATATTAATTAAAAAATAAAATTAAAATTATTTATGAATTAGAATATTGAAATTATTTTTTTATTGTTTTAAAGATAAGAACATAGCAACACCAGCTTTAATCCATACACTTTGGGCTTTATCTGAAGGTAATTCTACAAAAAGAATATAATTTGTTGAATGTCCTGTTGTAGATAAAGTTCCAGCTCTGCTCAAAACTTTATATAATGGACAGAAATATACTCCTTCAGTAGGTAATTCTCTGTTTGCCATTGGAATAAAATGAATCATAGGTACATCAGTATATAATTCTTTAGGTAATGAAGTATCTAATTTATCTTCATCATAATTCCATCTTGCACCTTCTAAAAACATTCCATAAACATATACTCCATCTTCAGGCTTTTCTTTAATATCTGTAGGTTTTGTATTTCCCATTATTTTAAAATCAAATGAAAGTAAATCAATAGCGGTTTTATATGCTCTTGCATGATTTTGGAGAACAGCTGTCATAAAAGCCTGAGGAAAACTAAATCCAGAAAACCAAAATGTTTTAGGTGTTTTTCCACTCTTTATCCAATCACTGAAAAATTTTATTCTTTGATTAAGATCAATTAACCATGAACTTAAAGGCTTTAGAGATAAAAATACTCCACTCCATATCTTAGGGACTAAATTTATAAATAATGATTGACTCATTTCTTCTGCTTCTTCATCCATTACTATTTTTCCAGTTAAACCTCTACCTAATGTTATAATTGAGGTTTTCATTGTATTTAATAGAACATTATACCTAATTACTTCTTGTAATAATACAGTATTTAATGATTCATTATAATCTGTTGGGAATTGCTTAGCAACTGCTTCTTTATCAAAAGGTTCTGGCGTTTTATTCTTTATTTCCTCTAGTAAATCTAAAATTATACTTTCTTGGCTTTTTCCTCCTGAAGAAGATTGCCTTGGTTGGATACCTAAAACAGTTTCTAATAAAGCTGCACCTTCGTTTTGAGCAGTAATAATATCTGCATTATCATGTAAACCGAATACAACAGGCTCACTATTAACTGGCAAATTTTCAATATAAGTCAAATACACATCATGCTCACCTGGCTCTGGACAGTAATATATATCACTATCACTAAATTTATAACCTTTATATAAGAATATTGATGGAGTTAAATATGTAGCTAATATTGTTTTAATTAATCTTTGATCTTTATCATCAGTTACTCTTCCACCATAATTAATATCTCCTATTAAATAATCTAATACTTGATATGGTATTTGCTCATATTCTTCTAAAAATATTTTTATTTGCTTTCTTGAGACCATCCAATCTTCATTAGTAAAATCATATCTTACATTCCAACCAATTGGCCCATATTTTCTTCTATCTTGAACAATAGCATGGAAAAACGATAATCCAAATAATAATGTTTTATATTCATTTCTTTTTAAACAATCATCTTCTAAGTCTTTTGGCTCTATCTTTTTATAATTTCTTAAAAATATTATTTTTTAAACCTTTTGGAGGTTCTATTGTTATTTTAACTGAATTTTGTAATATTGAAACAGGGAAAAATGGATTACTCATAGAAGTTAACCATAAACGAAAATCTTTATCTGGCCAATTTGTATCAAAATTCTCAACTATTTCTTCTAATTTAGACATAAATGATTTTGCCAAGTGACAATTTTGTAAAAGAACCCATCCTCCTCTTGTTCTCATATCTTCTAATACTTTCATTGCTTTTCCTTCTTGTCCTCTTCCTAATGATACTGTCTGAAATTTATTTTTATCATATCCTTGATCTTCTGCAAATTTTCTAATATCATTTATAGGATCAGAACCTGGAGACAATATAAATATTAAAGGAACTATATTACTACTTTGTTTGTATGATTTAGCTAATTCAAATGGTGGAGGTTCGATAAATTCTTTTCCAAGATTTTTTTCAATCCATAATTGAATAGCACTTATTAATTTATCAGGACGAATCATTTTAATAAAGCATAATTTTAAGAATTCAGTTAATTTAGAATCCCATTCACCTGGAAGAGCATCACTTTGAGGTGTAATTGAATCATTCATTGGCTTAAATATATCACAATTTTTCATGAAAAACTTTTCTAATCCTTTCATTTCTTCGAAATTACCATCCATATAATGTAATTGTCTAAAGAAAGTGGGCCATTCATTTTTATTTATCCATTTAGTTGGATTTTTAGGTATTTCAACATCTCCACTTGGTCCTGCTAGAAAATATCTCCATTGTGTTTCTGGTATTTTAATTGTATTTCCAGTAGTTCCAACTATAATTTTATAACATATTACAAAACTAAATAATAATTTATCTTTTTCAAATAAGCTCCTACATACATTTTCATATAAGTTTTTAGTAAATATTTTATTTAGATTTGCAATTCTTATATCTTTATTATTTGAATTAGGAGTTGTTTTAATTGAAAATTCATATAATTTACTGAACCATTGAAGACTAAATTGATACATGGGATCAATAGATGATAAATCTAATGTTGCAAAGAATAATATACTACTTCTTTCTGCTGCTGGTCTATATTTCTCTCTTTCTTTATCTATCTTTATTGTTGTTTCTTTACTTTCTTCTATTTTTTGTGATATTTCCTCAGATTTAGTTTTGGATTCTTTAAGTTGATCTATTAAATCATCATTCTCTAAGAATTTAGATATATCTCCACCTTCTAATGCATTCAATATTTTATCTTCAGTTGCAGTTAGCTCAGCCATAGATTCAAAATTTTCTAACATAATAGCATTTTTTCTTTGCTCTAATTCTGGCATTTCATTATTAATTAATAATGTCATCATCTGCTCTTGTAAACCTTGAGGAGTTATACCAAAGTTAACTATTGTAACTTTAACGAATGTTTCAGGACTATAATGTGGATTAGGAATAGTTGTTGATAAATGTAATCTAAATTTAAAACTCCATTGCACATGATCATCACCTATCTTTATTTCAAATGTATTTGCACCTTTCTGAATTAATTGTTGATTCAAAACAGGTTCTAAAGTTGGATCTAAATTTTCTGATACATTTTCTAATAATACCCATTTTTCTGCTCTAATTGCACCTTTTATTAAATTTAAAAAATTTGGGTCACTTGCCTTAATAACTACTAAGCATTCTTGTCTTTTACCGAATTTTTTAATATAATTACTTCCCTGATTTTGAGGATCAATCATTAAAGGCCAACGTCTTGAATTTTTTATTATAATACCATTTTCAATAGATAAATTATCATTAGGTAATCCATTTAGTTTCCATTCATTTACTTCAATAGGATTTTCTAATAATGTTTTCATAGTAATATCTTCAGTATGAATTATTCCTAATTCTTCTATTTTTTTTCTCCAATCATTTTCTAAACTTACTCTATAACTATATATAAATGGCCCATTATAACAAATTGAAGCAGCTGCCATTAGCGAATCTCCTGCTAAATTTTCTACTTGTTTCTTTAGATCAGCAACATTTTTAGTCCAACGAGTTTGTTCTCCAGATAATAAATTAATTAATTGTTCTTCTCTTTTTAATTTTTCTTTTGCTTTCTTTACTTGCATTGATAATGAATTCTGTTTATCCATTGCACTTTTATATTCTGCATCCAATTTTTCAACTGTAGCTTGAGCAGCTCTTGATTTTGCTATTGCATCCTCTTTCTCTGCATTTGCTTTATTTTTTGCTGCAGATGCTTCATCTAATTTCTTTTTAATTGGATCAATGGTTTTTTCACAGTTATCTACGTATTCTGCTAATAATATTAAATATTCATATAATCCTACCATAGATTTTGCTGCATTTTCTATCATTCTTTTATTTACTTTTCTATTATTAAATAATTCAACCATTTCTTGTATATTTTGTCTCATAGGGGATATTTTTAATTCATCCAATCTTTCTGTACAAAATGTTTTTAATGTTTCTAATAATTTATCTGATTTATTAAAATCAATTACACTTAATGCTTTTCTTACATCATATACTTTAGATCCATCTGGGTTGGTTTGATCCTTTATTTCATATTCTTTTCTCTTCCATTCATTTCCTTTCATGAAATATAATAATGCTGTAAATAATATTTCACCACCTTCTGTTAATTTTTTATATCCTGCTTGTTCCGATAAATCATTTGATTTAACTTTATTAATTGAATTTTTGGCCTTTTCAACAAGTGGCATAACTTTCTCTAATTCTACTTGAGCAATAGCTAACATTTGTGAACATTCTTCATCTAATTTTTTAGCTTCTTCCTCTTTTATTGATGCAGCTGCCTTCTCTGTTTCTGCTTTTGATTTCTCTACTGTCAATACTTTTACAAGCTCTTCTGTTTCCTTTGTTGCTTTCTCTAATTGAGGTTGTTGTTCTTCTATCTGCTTTCTCATTAAATCAACTTCAATATTTGCACTATTTAAAACCTTTAAACCATTTTCAAATCTTTTTATATTATTATTAAATTCTTTTGTTTTTTCTTTTAATATTTTCTGATACAATGATAATAATTCTAAATAAGATGTAGGTGTTAAATATACATGTCTTCTCATCTCTTCAGAAAATAATTTACTTTCTACTTCTACTCTTTTATGAATATATTTAAATGCATTAACTATTTTAGGAATTGTTTCATCACTTAATCCAGTTTCCTCTTCTTTAAATTTATCCATAGCAACACTTTCTAATGCGTCTTCAGGCCATTCACTAAACCAGTCTAATGTACAACAATTTACTAATGATGGAAACATTCTTAATCTATTTATAAATGAATTACCTAATGGAGACATAGCTAATACTACATGTATATGCTTTAATACTCTTGCTAAGTAAACCTTCATTACATTTGATTCCATTAAATTACCATATTTATTCATAACTTCTGCTCTAACTGCATTTATTATATCATCTTTATCAACTTGTTGTGCATATAAATTAGGTACATCTCCTGTATTTAATATACCATTAATATATTCTAACATTAGTCCATATATTAATTGAGTATCTACTATTAAAAATGTTTGATTTTTTTCTTGAATACCTGAACCTTTTAGACATTCCTTTACATTCCTTGCAAAATCTTTCATATCATAACCTTTTACAACATCTATTTGATAACAATCATATCCATTTATATATGTTGCAAGACGGGCTAAGCTTTGTCTTCCAGATCCACCTACTCCTAATAATAATGCATTTCCTTTTGGTTGTCTTAATATTCTACAAATTCTACTTATATGTCCGCATGCATCTAAAAACATAACTAATTTTAATTTCTTCTTTTTAGATTCTTCATTATATATCCTTAGCCTTTGATTAATTCTTTCAATAAAACTAGGAATATCTTTGACTAAATTATAATTTTTTTTAGCAAACTGATCAGCACCCATAAAATCACAATAAATAATAGCTTTACCATATTCATATAATTTATCTTGATCTGTTTCAAATATTTCTTTTGCTCCTTTATCTAATAAATTCTTAAGCCAATTTCTATCTTCATCATTTATAAATCTATCTCCAAAAACACGAGTCATTTCATGTACCCATATTCTAGCAACATCATATTTTTCATTTGTTTCTCCTAAGGTACAAGAGCATACACCTTGTAATACTTTAGAAATATCTCTTAAATTAAATATATAATGCATTTTTGCAGGTGTTGGAAGCATTTCATTTTTTATTTCTTTATAATTCCTTAAAGTTAAATCTATTGTAGGATCAATTAAATTTTTAACAGTTTCAGGGAATTTGACTAAAAAGAAGTTACAAATATTATTAAAAATCATTTTAATAGAAGTATCATCTAATTCATTATATGTTATCAAATTGAAATGTCTTTGGAATCTTTGACTTAAATAATTTCTACCACCACCAGGAAGACCCATAGCACCTAATAATATTATATTTTCTACTGTAATAAATTGTTTAGTACCTAAATGATACCAACCATTAAAGTCTAACCATTGCCTTAATAATTCAATGGGTGGTTGAGCACCTGAATCTTGTCTTACTGGCATATTTAAATCATCTATAAATATAGCACCTGGCTTTTCTGGGGCATACCTGCCTCTACCTCTTCTTTGTAATTTACCTTGTATTGTTTCTTGTGTTTGTCTTGCTGATGTCTGAGCAGAAAAGTTTATTATTATACTCATATATTTTTCACCTAATCCTTTACCTAATACTTCATTTATATTTATTGTTTTTCCTGTTCCCGTTGGGCCTGTAGTTATTACATGCTTATTACTTAATGATAATTGCTTTATAACAAAAGTATTTCTTACACTATCAGGTGTAGGTACTATAATTTCTGTATAACCAATATTATGAGGTAGGTCTAATTTACCAATAATATTAATCCAAGGTACCCATTCTTTTTTTTCATGATCAAATAAGAAATCATATACTGTTTTACCATCTGAAGGAACTATAAATTTCTTATCTATTGCTTTTGACTCAAGTTGCTCTCTAAAATATTTATCGAATGCTTCTCTTCCTTGTTCATTTGTTGTAACTCCTAAACCCCATATTAGACTAAAATAAAATATTCCTTCTAAAACTTCCTCTATAGCTTCTACTTCTTCAGACATGTTTTTAAATTGGGCCTCTTGACTTCTAAATTTATCAAAGAATGTATCAATAATTCTCATGACACTAGCTGCTAAATTATTATCTACTGTAGGACATGGTTCTTTTATTTTTCTTCTAACAAAATAAATCAAATCTTCTAAATAACTATCAAATAATTGTGTTAATTTTTTTTTTATTAATTCTCGAACATCTCCTTTCGATTCTGATTTTTCTTTCTTTTTTTTCTCTTTCTTATCATCTTTCTTTGCTTGATTATTTTGTTGTGCATTTGCTGCATTGTTCTTTTGCAATGTATCTAACATTAAATCTAATTCTTTTACCCAACAAATATATAATGGTTTAATACCCAAACTAGAAGGCTCCATATAAACCAGTCCACATCTAGAAACAGTAGCAGGTGATGCAACAACTAAATCTTCAACTTCAAACATAATAGTAATCATATCATTTAATAGAATAATATCAGAAGAAGCTAAACATAATTTTTTAGAATCATCTAATACAGAATTCATATCTTCAATCCACATAGCATCAACTGGGCCATCAAATATAATCCAATATTTAACCTTACCTGAAGTATCCCTTTTAAATTCATTTATAATAGTAGGAACAATACCAAATGACCATTCACCTGTATCTGCATTTTGCTCTGAATATAATTGACCATGTGTAATGGCTTTAGGATTAATTATACTAGTACTTGTTTTGAAATATGTTTTATCATCTGCTAAACGACTTATAGCTTCTTTTAATACATTATAATTACTTGTTTTTCCACCTCCAGCTGGACCTACTATCATTAATCCATGACGAACTTGAAGTGTATCATATAATTGAATTATTTTATCTTTGAATGCTTTTGATGGAATTAAATTATATTTTCTTTCACTACAAACAGTATCTACATTATTTAATAGATCATCATAATTTGATTCTGGCCTTTTTGTTGTAGGGAATAAATCACTTATAATATTCCTAAACAATGCAATATCTTCAGATACAAATTTAGGAACATTAACATCTTCTAATGCTCTTAATAGTAATTGATCTTCTGGCGTTTCATGTTCAGTTCTTTTTAATCTTCTTGCTGCATTTAATACAGATTTAACTGCTCTCATACCAAAATCATAATGACCTTGGGTTGATAATTGTTCTGATGATAATTTCATTGTAGAAACTACTTTTGTAGCTAGTTCACTGGCTTTAACATAACCAGATGAATATAAATTTATTTCAGCTATTAATTTATAATCAGGAACCATCATAGATATAGATCTAAATAATGCTTTAAGATTATCTGGTAATTCAGTTCTACCTGCATAACCTGGATTCATAGTAATAAATACACAAAAAGTAGGTAATATTTTAATTACAGAATCTTCAAAATTAATTTCAGTTTGACCTTTATCTTTAGCACCAAATAAAGTAAGTAATTGTTGTGCAATAACAGAAAGTACTTCAATATTAATACGATTAAATTCATCAAAACAAATCCAAGCACCACAACAAGCTAAACCTTTGAAAAATTTACCAATCATAACATAATCTGTATCATCTGAACAATTATATACTACACATAACTTACCTAAA
>JAFXUP010000158.1 GCA_017524905.1 Acholeplasmatales bacterium
GGGCAATCCCCAATCCCCAATCCCCAATTAAATAGGGATTAAAAAAATTTATTTTAAAATCAATTAAAAATTTTAATAATAAAATTCTGAATTAATAATTATTTGAATATAAATAATATAAAATGAAGAAATTATTCTTATTCCTTGTTCTTTTATTTTTCATTTCATGCAGACATCCATACGTTTATGAAATAAGTACAAGGCCTTGGCTTTATGAACTTAGTAAAAAATATGGAAAAAGTATAACAAAATTAAAAGATATACCAACTGAAGAATTTGACAGTTTTGCAGAAAATGGAGTAGATATAGTATGGATGATGGGTATTTGGAAACTAGGAGAATATGGAGTTGAATATGATAGAAATCGTACTTATGAGAATTATCTTCCTGATTGGACTGTTGAAGATGTTATAGGTTCTCCATTTGCTATAACAGAATATGTTTGCAATCCTGAATTAGGAGAAGATGATGATATACTAAACTTAAGAATTGAGCTTAATATAAGAGGAATCAAATTAATGCTTGATTTCGTTCCAAATCATTCAGCTCACGATAATGAATTAGCATATAACGATCCTTATATGTTTATAAGAGCGCCATCTGGTATAACAGATGAATCGAGATTTAGTCCAAGAGGAATAGCCTTTGGTTCAGATATAGGCCATAAGCCTTGGAAAGATGTAATTCAATATAATTATTGGGAATATAAAACTATACAAAGAATGAAAGATAATTTCTTAAAAGTATTGACCTTAGGTGATGCTGCTAGATGTGATAGGGCTTATTTGATATTAAATGATGTTTTCGAAGATGCTTGGAAAGCTGAATTAAATGCTTATAGTTATATTAGACCTAATACAGAATTCTGGAGTTATGCTATTCAAGAAGGGAGAAATATTAATCCAAATGCAATACTTTTAGCAGAATCTTATGACGAAAAATATTCTAAGAAATTATTAGAATTAGGATTTAATTACGTTTATAATAAAGATTTATTAGATAAAATAGTTATTTCAGCTAAGGATGTTAAAGAATATATGAAGAGTAAAAATAGTACATTTTTAGATACTGCTTGTAATTTTGTTGAAAATCATGATGAATTAAGAATTGCATTTAAAACTGGAGATGATTATAAAAAGGCAATGGCTGCAGGAACTCTTGCTGCTACATTTGGAGGAATGATATTTGTTAATCATGGACAATGGGAAGGAAAAAAAAAGAACTTAGATGTTCATTTAAGAAGAGCCACTTATGAAAGTGATAATTTAATAGTCAAAGACTATTATAAAAAATTAAGCAAAGTTTTGCGTGAACCTGCCTTTAGAAGTTCTAATTTTTATTTTGTTGATAATATGACTGGAGGGAAAAAAGATGATTTCATTGCCTATATAAGAGAAGAAGGAGATAATCATTACATTGTTATAGTAAATTATAGTTCTAGTCAAGGATGTGCTTATGTTCCTATTCATAATATAAAAGGATATAGATATTGCCTTATACATGAAGCTTTAAGTAATCAAGAATATATCAAAACAGTAAAAGATGCTAAAAATGGAATGTTTGTTTGCCTTGATGCTTGGGAAACACAAATATTTCAATATAATTATTAATAA
>JAFXUP010000159.1 GCA_017524905.1 Acholeplasmatales bacterium
AGTTATTTAGTAAGAAACTAACTATTGAAGAAATAGAAGAAGCGAATTACAATATAACATTTGAATAATAAAAAAGCGGGCTAAACACCCGCTTTACTTTTATATATTCCACCAATTAAGTGACATTTCAGCTTGACGTTCCAACATATCCATTCCATTAATAGCCCATGAACAATGACTATTTCTTTCTGCCTTTTTAATTAACGTATCATCGGCATAGTTTAAATCATAGTAGATAAATTTATGTTCGTTATTAAAGTTAATATCAATTTTTGATTTAAATGGAATAGTATTTACAATCAAGTCAAATTCTTTTGCATTGAAATCTGATAACTTTAACTCATCATTTTTAGGATTTCTAGCAAAGACATGAATTTCATGCTTAGAATCTACACCATCGATTGTCTCATGAATATTTGACAATATAGAAGGAACTACGCCACCATTACCTAGAATAGCAATATTATGAGGAAAATCAAATTCCCAATTATCATGATTGCTAATATAATGGTCTAATGATGCACCAAATGCTCTACCATCAAATGTGTCACCGATATAGTTATCTCTCCATACCTTTACACAATTAACAGATTGTGACTTAATAGCTTCAGGCATTAATCCGTCAAGATATTCTATAATATCATATTTAAACGGTGTAGTAACATTAAATCCATCAAGCTTATCGGCAAATGCAAGTTCAATACCTTGTTCTACACAAGATACATCATAAACTTTATATTCAATTCCCATTGAATCGAATATTTCTTTAGATTTACTATAACTTATATTATGACCGATTAAACCAAATTTCATTATTTAACTTCTACACAAATAAATCGTTTAATATTATCCACTTTAGCACCAGCAGCAGCACAATTTTCATAGGATGAAAATCCTGGAATAACTGTAGTTGACATACCAGCACCATGATAAACAGAAAAAGTAAAAACTAAAATTAATGACCACATAATTAATACCTCGATTTTTTAAATTTTAAAGGAGCAAGCGTTATACTATTACGTAATTCTGCAAGTTTCTTAGAAGCATCTGATAATATTTCTAAGTCATTCAACAAATCATTCTTAATATAGTTTTTTATATTCGTTTTGGAAATATATTTTTCACAATAATCATGATCATCTGTAGTTGAACCAAAATCTATAGAATCATACATATATGTTGCATGTCTACAGATATAATATTTACTATAATCTTCATAATTTTGATAAATTTCAATTAATGGATATTTATAATTATATTTGACATCACTGAATTGGTATGGTTTTTGAACTTCTGGATTAAAAATCAAAATTTTCTGACCCCATCCGTCACTATCACATGAATGACCTTTAAATTCTTCATTCTTGTCATATTCATCATATTCCAGCCAGTCAGGATGTGGATGTTCTTCATCCCATTCAACATCAGGTTCATCAATATTAATAGACATCTTATATTTTGTATTCTTGATTAATTTATGAACAGAATCTATAAGACTTAAGAAATCTTTATTATCTTCTTTGTACGACACAATTAATCCTTATATAGCTAGTATTTTTCATAATTATTAATAAAAATTGTCACCATTTAAATAATTTTCATCATATATATCTTTAAAATCATTATGCTGACCAGCCCAAATTGCAGCTTGTTCTGTCGCAATACCATGCCTACACATAAAATAATAATCTCTTATGTTATCAAGAATAACTCTATATACAGTTTCTTTAGTATAACCTGTTTTATCAGTGGTTTCTTTTAATTTACGTTTAATAATACTATCTACTGTATTAAGAATGATTTTATCATCTTCTTCTTTGCTACCTTCGGCGTTGTCCGCATTAAGTTTATATGAAAGCGGCCTAACTTTAAGCATGTCATTTTCATCATAATATGGATTTTTTTCTTTTTTCATATTTAATCCTTATATAGTTGGTATTTCTTACTAAGCTTATGACTATCTTCATCTGACAATGGTTTAAACCAGATACCGACACGGCAACGGCCGACACCATTTTCGTCGGTAAATTCCGGCGTCAAATCAGTTTTACAGACATCATCAATAAAACCA
>JAFXUP010000160.1 GCA_017524905.1 Acholeplasmatales bacterium
ACCACCTCAGACCAAAATATGAATATTTATAATGATTTAATTAAAATTTAATTCAGATATGTTTTATTACCCTTTTATAATCTCAAAAAAATTACTTTTTTTCTTCAAAATCTCATTTAGACCACCTCAGACCACGGGACCAAATAGACCAGACCTTACTCCTTTTAGTCGTAAGACTATTAGTATTCCTTATTAGTATTCCTTATTAGTATTCCTTATTAGTATTCCTTATTAGTATTCCTTATTAGTAGTAGTGTTGAGATAGGCAAAGAGACCTTCCAAATTAGATTTTACATAACATCTCTATTAGAGTCGTTACCAATATTTTAAATAGAAAGTTAAATAAAAATTTAAAATAGAATAATGATGTAGTTATAAATAGAATTAGAAATGAAATTATAAATAGAATTAATACTCATTAATATTCGTAAGAATATCCGTTTTATTATTAGAATTATTACTAAATTTAGAAATGAAGTTATAATTAGTAAGTATTTGATTAAAAATAGGGTGTGATTCCACTAATGAAAATTAGGGTTTTTGAGTTAAAACACCCTTTAAATCACTAGTAAAATAAGGGGTACGGTTGTAAAGGGCAAGGGGTGTAAATGGAAATTTGGAAGGTCTCTTTGCCTATCTCAACACTACTTGTAATACATTTGCATGAACACTGCCTTGACACCTTTGAATTTATCGATTTGTTCTATTATAATGTTTTTAACATCTTTGAACAACTTCTTTGAACCTCTTTTGAAATATATGTTTAATGTATTTTCATCTGGATTGAATGTTTGTATTTCGCTGATTGTTGCTTCATGTTCTTCATGTTCTTCAGATTGTTTTGGAATAAGATCATGAGCCTTCTTGATGTATTTCTTAATCTTCTTTTGAATTCTTTGTTTCTTCTTTTGTAATGATTCTTTAATATTAGTTGGTTTGATTGGTTTATAATGTGGTTTAGATTCCTTTTTCATATGTTTTTCAATGCTTTTTAATTGTTCTTCGAATGCTTCATTTTCATGTTTATTAGCATTGAAATTGATGATTTCATCGTGTAATAATTCTAAATTAGCTCTTAATAATTCTGTATCATCCTTGATTGATTGTAATTCATCATTGATTGATTGAAATTGAATTGGTAATGATTGTTTTAATTCTCTGGCAGCTTTGGTACGTTTATCGAGCTTGGTATATTGTTCTAATTTATTATTATAATCATTTATTGATGCGTTTAAAGCGATTCTTCTTTGTTTTATATTATCACGTTCATTGATATATTCATTTAATCTAGCTTTGAATACATCATCAACATTGAGTTTTTGAATATCTTCAATAATTTGTGTGGCGGTTCTGTTGGCTTGCATTTATAAGGGATAAAAAAATGATATTTGGATAAATTTTTTAAAAATTCTGATAATTTGTTTAAATATGAGATTCATCGATGAGTCGAGGTATTTTTATGACGAGTTGCCACGTTATGATGAATGTTCATTGATACTTTTCTTTATATATTTTTATGAAAATGATTATGATGCATTTATTAGAGATGCGTCGATGAGTTGAGGTATTTTTAGTGATTCTTGCCGAGTTATGATGCATGAAAAAATATGTCATTTTCACATGTGTTGTAATATGATGAATTCGATGAAAATTATGATGAATTGATATGTTTCAACACATGTGATTTCAGACCCTAAAAGTACCTCTTTTGTATAC
>JAFXUP010000161.1 GCA_017524905.1 Acholeplasmatales bacterium
GCTAAATCAGAATCACTTGTTCCTAAAAATCCCATGGCAATAATTAAATAATCACATGGTAAATATTCTTTAGTGTTTTCAACATCTAAAATCTTTGTTTTGCCATTTTCAAAAACAAACTTAACCTTTTTAATATAAACACCAGTAAGTTTTCCATTTTCAACTACTATCTCATCAATAGTAGTTTCATATTTTCTAATATCCTTACCCATTAATGTGTTAGCCTCTAATACACCATAATCAGTTTTCTTCTTATTAGGATAATTTGGCCAAGGAAGTGTGTTTTCTAGTGGAGGCTCTTTAGTTATTTCAAGCTCTATTATTGACTTTGCTTTTTCGCGCGCTGCGGTACCACAACAATCATTTGCGGTATCACCACCGCCTACTATGATAACATTTTTATCCTTTAAATCATATTCAAATTTATCATTATCTAGTAAATTTTTTGTTGTTTTAGTTAAAAAATCAACAGCGTACAAAATTCCTTTAGCATCATTATTCTTTAGAGATAAAGGACGTGCAAGTGATGTTCCACAGGCAAATACTACATCATCATATTGTTTGTATAAATCTTCTACCTTAATAGCCTCTCCAATTTTAGTATTTGCGATAAATGTAATTCCTTCATCCTCTAAAAGCTTAATACGACGCTCAATTATTTTCTTTTCAAGCTTCATATTAGGAATACCATACATTAAAAGTCCACCAAAGCGATCATTTTTTTCATAGACTGTAACATTAAAGCCATTATCATTTAACTTTTTAGCACAAGATAGTCCTGCAGGGCCTGAACCAATTACACAAACCTTTTTACCATTTCTAATTATTTTCTGATTAGGCTTAATCCAGCCTTCTGCAAAGGCTTTTTCAATTAAGAATAATTCATTAGCCTTAACACCAACAGATTCACCATTAATTGAACAAGAACAACATGCCTCACATAAAGCTGGACATACATTTCCTGTAAATTCTGGAAAAGGTGCAGTTTTAGATAATCTCTTATAAGCTTCCTCATATAATCCTAAATAGATTAAATGATTCCATTCAGGAATAAGGTTTGATAATGGACAGCCTACATTTCTATTGTTAACCTTCATTGCAGACTGACAAAAAGGAACACCACAATTCATACATCTTGCGGCTTGTTCCTTCTGAGTTTCTAAATCAAAAGGAATATGGAAATCATTGAAGTTTTCAATTCTTTTTAAAACATCAATTTCTTCCTTATTCTTTCTTTCATATTCCATAAATCCAGTAGGCTTTCCCATTATTTCACCCCCGTAAATTTATTAAATGCATATAATTCAGGATCATCATTTCCTATTTTTTTAGCTTCTTCCATATAATTAATTATTTTTGCATAATCATTTGGTAAAACCTTAAAATAGTCCTTTGGATCAAAATTATATAGTAAATTAGATACATATTCACTATTAGTATATTTAATATGACTTGTTAATAATTCCTTAATAAGTTTTGTATCATTATCATCAATATCTAATATGGATACTAATTCTAAATTAACATTTTTCTTATTCATAGGCTCATAAATATAAGCTACACCACCAGACATACCAGCAGCAAAGTTTCTACCTATTCTACCTAAAATTAAAACAATACCACCTGTCATATATTCACAGCCATGTAATCCACATCCTAAGGCTACAACCTTAGCACCTGAATTTCTAATAGCAAATCTTTCACCACAAATACCATCTAGGTATACTTCACCTTTTGTTGCACCATATAACGCTACATTACCGCAAATGATATTCTTTTCAGGAGCGAATGTAGCTTTTTCTGATGCTTTAACAATAATTTTTCCACCACATAAGCCTTTTCCTAAATAATCATTTGCATCACCTGTAACATTTAATGTAACACCATTTGTTAGGAATGCTCCAAATGAATTACCTGCATTACCCTTAGCATTAATGATAATTGTGTTATCCTTTAATCCTTCGTTTTTATAAATCTTTGTAATTTCATTAGACAAAATAGTACCTAAGGCTCTATTAACATTAGAAATTTCAATATTCATTTCCTTTACATGACCATACTTAATAGATTCTTCACATAAAGGTAATAATACTCTAGAATCTAATGTATTATTTAAATCAACCTTTTTATATTCTTTAAAAATATTATCGTTTCTATTAACAACCTTAGCATTAAATAAAAGCTTAGATACATCAATTTTATCCTTATAATTATCATTTAAAGATAATAATTCAGTATGACCAACCATTTCATCTATAGTCTTAAAGCCAAGCTTAGCCATATATTCCCTTAATTCTTGAGCAATAAATCTCATGAAATTAATTACATATTCAGGCTTACCCTTAAAATTCTTTCTTAAATTAGAATCCTGAGTTGCAACACCAACAGGGCATGTATTCATATTACATACTCTCATCATTATGCATCCCATAGCGATTAAAGGTCCTGTGGCAAAGCCGAATTCTTCAGCACCTAAAAGGATTGCTACAGCTAAATCCTTACCAGTTAAAAGTTTACCATCTGTTTCAAGTCTAATTCTATCTCTTAATCCATTTAATACTAATGTTTGATGTGTTTCAGAAAGTCCAATTTCCCAAGGAACACCTGCGTTAGAAATTGAAGTTCTAGGAGATGCACCAGTACCACCATCATAGCCTGAAATTAAGATTGTATTCGCACCAGCCTTAACAACACCTGCGGCAATTGTACCAACACCAGCTTCCGCAACAAGCTTAACTGAAATTCTTGCTTCTCTATTAGCATTTTTTAAATCATAAATTAATTGAGCTAAATCCTCAATTGAATAAATATCATGATGAGGAGGAGGTGATATTAATGATACACCTGGAGTTGAATGTCTAGCATGAGCTATCCAAGGAAATACCTTTTGTCCAGGTAATTGTCCACCCTCACCAGGCTTTGCACCCTGGGCCATTTTAATTTGAATTTCAATGGCATTAGTTAAATATTCAATAGTTACACCAAATCTACCTGATGCAACCTGCTTAATTTTTGAGCACTTTTCTGTTCCATAACGGCTTCTTTCTTCTCCACCTTCACCAGTATTAGATTTACCACCTAAGGTGTTCATCGCAACAGCCATACATTCATGAGCTTCTTTAGAAATTGAACCATAGCTCATCGCACCAGTTTTAAATCTTTTTACAATTTCATCTACTGGTTCAACCTCATCAATTGAAATTGAATGAGAAAAATCTAAATCTAATGTATCTCTAATATTAATTCTTTTCTTACCTAATATAGATGTAAAATCCTTATATAATTTATAATCACCACTTCTACATGCTGCCTGTAAAGTAAATACCGCAGTTGGATCATAAATATGATCATGCTGATTTTTCCTATAGCCATGTAGACCTAAAGAGTCTAATGTATCATCATTTCTATCCATTGCCTTTTGATATAGCTTAATAGAATTATTTTCAATAACATCCATTTCAATTCCACCAATAGAATTAGGTGTATTTGTAAAATACTTATTAATGATTCTATCTGATAAGCCAATACATTCAAATATTTGAGCACCATTATAGGATTGAATAGTTGAAATACCCATTTTTGAAATAATCTTTGTTATACTCTTTAAGCTTGCATGACGATAGTTTTCAATAGCCTTTTTAAAATCTTCCTTAATATATCCACGCTTTTGATATTCTTCTATAGTTTCATATACTAAATATGGATAAATAGCATTTACACCAAAGCCAATTAAGGCAGCAAAATGATGGATTTCTCTAGGTTCAGCTGATTCTAAAATAATAGAAGCATGAGTCCTTTTTGAAACCTTAGTTAAATATTGATGTAATCCTGAAGATACTAAAAGCGAAGGAATCTTTAATCCTTTTTCTTCTCTATCACTTAAAATAATGATTGAAGCACCATTATCAATCTTATTTTCACATTCCTTAAATATTCTATCTAAGGCCTCTTCCATATTTTCCTTATTATAATTATAAGAATAGGATACAATGTCAACCTTAATTTGATATGTTTTATCAATATATTTTATTTTATTAAATTCATCCTTAGATAAAATTGGATTTTCAATTCTTATTCTTTTTGCGTTAACTCTAGTTGGATTTAAAAGGTTACCCTCTCTTCCTAAATACATTAAAGAAGACATAACGATATCTTCTCTAATAGAATCAATAGGAGGATTAGTTACCTGGGCAAATCTTTGTTTAAAGAATTGATATAAATTAAATTCCTTTTCCATTAAAACAGCTAAAGGTAAATCATTACCCATAGATACTACCTTTTCAGCATCATTTTCAGCTAAAGGAATAATTCCTTCCATTAATTCATCATATGTATAATTTAATTCATGCTGAATAAAATGAATATCATCCTTAATGTTTTCTTCCTTATGTGCTTTTAAAGCATCTACCTTAATAATACTTTCATTCCATTCCTTATAAGGAAGCTTTTTAGAATATTCCATTTTGATTTCATCATTTGAAATAATTTTTCCTTTTTCTGTATCAACAAGTAAAATCTTACCTGGTTCTAGTCTCTTCTTTTCTAAGATATTATTCTCATCAATAGGAAGTGAACCTGTTTCACTAAATAAAATTAAATAATCATCCTTAGTTACATAATATCTAGAAGGTCTTAAGCCATTTCTATCTAAAGATGCACCAAGCTTAATACCATCTGTAAATAAAATAGCGGCAGGACCATCCCAAGGCTCTAGGAATGTTGAATGAAATTCATAGAATGCCTTTAGGTTTTCATCCATCTTATCATTTTTATTCCAAGGTTCTGGAATCATCATCATTATTGTTTCTTCTAATGTTCTACCATTTAGATATAAAAATTCTAAGAAATTATCAAACATTGCTGAATCTGAAGATTCCTTTGGAATAAGTGGAATAATCTTTTTTAAATCATCATTAAATATTTCAGACTCAAATAAGCCCTCACGGCTTCTTACATTATTAACATTACCTCTAATGGTATTAATTTCACCATTATGGCATAAAAATCTATTAGGATGAGCTCTTTCCCAAGAAGGGAATGTATTAGTTGAGAATCTAGAGTGAACAAGCGCAATAGCTGTTTCTACATTTGTATCCTTTAAATCAAGATAAAAGTCTCTAACCTGTGTAGAAACAAGCATACCCTTATAAACAATAGTTCTAGAAGATAAAGAACAAAAATATAGCTTTAGCTTTCCTTTAATTGCGATAGTTTCAATTACTCTTCTTACAACATAAAGCTTTCTTTCAAAAGGTAGACCTTCTTCTATATCAGCTGGCTTCTTAACAAAAATTTGCATAATATAAGGCATATTCTTTAAAGCAGTTTCACCAATACCATATGTATCAACAGGTACTCTTCTATAGCCTAATACCTCTAAGCCTTCACTTTTGAATGTTTCATCAATTAATGAAATTTCTTTATTTCTAATTTCTTCATTTTTGCTTAAGAAAATTTGACCAACACCATAAGAGCCTAATTTTGGCAAAGCAAAATCAAGCTTTTCACTTCTAAAAAACTTATCAGGAATTTGAAATAAAATACCAGCACCATCACCTGAATTATCCTCAGCACCAGTACCACCTCTATGCTCAAGATGAATTAAAATATTTAAAGCATCCTTTATTGTTTGATGAGTCTTAATACCCTTAATCTGGGCAATTGCACCAATACCACAAGCATCATGCTCATAGCCTGGATCATATAAACCTACCTTCTTTTCAACCATTTTTAAACCCTTCCTTCTTAAATAAAAAAAGGGGCATTCGTCCCATTGAATGACGAACACCCTTGTTCTTATGTGTGTATCATATAATAATTTAGGCTATTAGTCAATAGCAAACAAAATAAAATTTAATTTTTTCTTAATTTATTAAATTAAATTTGAAAAAAAATGATATTTTGAAATTTTGCTCAAAAAATTTGTTGACATAAAATTGTTGTTGTATTAGAATATAGCCATAGAGGCAAGGAAGCCAGAGGAAACTCACTTCCTGCCTTTTTTTGTTTTTAAGGAGGATTATTATGGAACAAGTAACAGATTATTTTGGATCATTAGTTTTTGATGATAAGACAATGAAATCAAAGCTTTCTAGTGATGTTTATAAATCACTAAAGAAAACCATTCAGGATGGAAAGGAATTAGATATAAGTGTTGCTAATAGCGTTGCTCAAGCAATGAAGGAATGGGCAATTTCACTTGGTGCTACTCATTTCACTCATTGGTTCCAACCTATGACTGGAATTACAGCTGAAAAGCATGATAGCTTCATTTCACCTGATAGTGATGGAAGAGTCATTATGGAATTTAAAGGAAAAGAGCTTGTAAAGGGTGAGCCTGATGCATCATCATTCCCTTCTGGTGGACTTCGTGCAACTTGTGAAGCTAGAGGCTATACAGCATGGGATCCAACAAGCTATGCATTTATAAAGGATAAATGCTTATGTATTCCTACTGCTTTCTGTTCATATAGTGGTGAAGCATTAGATAAGAAAACTCCACTTCTACGTTCAATGCAAGCAATTAATAAGCAAGCATTAAGAGTATTAAAGCTTTTTGGACATACTGAGGTTACATCAGTAAAAACAACAGTAGGTCCTGAACAAGAATATTTCTTAATTGATAAGGATGCTTATTTAAAAAGACCTGATTTAATTTATACAGGAAGAACATTGTTTGGTGCAAAGCCTCCTAAGGGTCAAGAATTAGATGATCATTATTTTGGTGTTATTAAGCCAAGAGTACAAGAATTCATGAATGACTTAAATAAGGAATTATGGAAATTAGGAATCTTAGCTAAAACAGAACATAATGAAGTAGCTCCTGCACAGCATGAGCTTGCTCCTATTTTCTCAACAACAAATATCGCAGCTGATAATAACCAATTAACAATGGAAATTATGCAAAAAGTTGCTAAAAAGCATAATATGGTTTGCTTATTACATGAAAAGCCATTTAAGGGTGTTAATGGTTCTGGTAAGCATAATAACTGGAGTATTTCAACAAACACAGGCTTAAATTTATTAGAGCCTGGTGATACACCAATTGAAAATGCTCAATTCTTATTATTCTTAGTTGCTGTAATTAAAGCTGTTGATGAATATCAAGATTTATTAAGAATATCTGTTGCAAGTGCTTCAAATGACTTCCGTTTAGGGGCAAACGAGGCACCTCCAGCAATTATTTCAATGTTTGTTGGTGATGATTTAGCTTTAGTATTAGATTCAATTGAAACAGGTAAGCCATTAGCTTCAAAGGGCTCTAATTCATTAAAGATTGGTGTTGATGTATTACCTAAGCTTCCTAAGGATGCAACAGATAGAAATAGAACTTCTCCTTTTGCATTTACAGGAAACAAATTTGAATTTAGAGCAGTTGGTTCTTCTGAATCTATTTCTTGTGCAAATATAATGCTAAATACAGCAGTTGCTGAAGAATTAAAGAAATTTGCTGATATTTTAGAAAAATCAAAGGATTTTGAAAATGATTTACATGACCTAATCAAAAAAACAATCATTGAACATAAACGAATTATATTTAATGGAAATGGTTATGATGAATCATGGGTAGGTGAAGCTTCAAAAAGAGGCTTATTAAATTTAAAATCTACACCAGAGGCATTACCTCATTATTTAAATCAAAAAAATATAGATTTATTCACATCTCATGAAATATATTCATTATCAGAAATTAAAGCAAGATATGAAATAGCTCAAGAGCATTATACAAAGGTAGTTAATATTGAAGCTTCAACAGCTTTAGATATGATTAATAAATATTATTTACCATCTATTACTAAATTTTCTAATTTCTTAATTGAATCATATAAGAATAAAAAGGATTTAGGATTAGATATAACATATGAAGAAAATACATTAAATATTATTTCTTCTAGCACAGCTAATATTTATTCATTAAAAACAAAATTAGAAAAAGCATTAGAATATGCTAAAACAATTACAAAAATTGAAGAATTATCAATGTATCTAAAGGATAATGTATTAACTATAATGTCAGATGTAAGAGATATTATTGATGAATTAGAATTAATTGTTTCAAAAGAATATTGGCCATTTATTTCATATGGCGACTTATTATATAGCGTAAAATAAAAAAAACATAAGAAAAGTTATTATATATAAAAAGGGTAAGGAGAAAATAAAATGAATTCAGGATGGGATTTTCAAATTTGGAAATTAATCGCAATTGCCTTGATATTTTTCATGCAAGCAGGATTTGCAATGTGCGAGGCAGGCTTTACAAGAGCTAAAAACACAGGAAATATCACAATGAAAAACCTAATGGATTTCTGCTTAGGAACAGTTACATTTATTTTAATAGGTGGACCTATCCTATGTGCAGAAAATGCCATTGCAGGTGGATTATTTGGTGATGCTCTTACAGTTTATAAAGGAATGTTTAACGATGCAGCTAATTATAATTGGACTGATTTTATCTTTAATTTAGTATTTTGTGCTACAACCGCAACAATTGTTTCAGGTGCTATGGCAGAAAGAACTAATTTTAAAGCATATTGTATTTATTCTATGATTATTTCAGCAATAGTTTATCCAGTTGAAGCATATTGGAACTGGGGTGTAGGAAATAATGGTTGGTTACAACAATTAGCAGATAAATGGGGCTTAATTGATGGTACAGCTCAAGGATTTATTGATTTATCTGGTTCTTGTTCAATTCATATGGTTGGTGGTCTAACAGCCTTAATCGGTGCTTATATGGTAGGACCAAGAATTGGAAAATATACTAAGGATGAAAATGGTAAAATTACTAAGATTAATGCTATTCAAGGTCATAATGTTTTAGTAGGAGCCTTAGGTGTATTTATTCTATGGTTTGGTTGGTATGGATTTAACCCAGCTGCATGTACAACATGGGATGGATATGAAGGTATGGGTCAAGTATTTATGACTACTACTATTGCGGCTTCACTTGCAACAGTTACAGTAATGATGATTACTTGGATTAAAAATGGTAAGCCAGATGTATCTATGACATTAAATGGATCTTTAGCAGGCTTAGTTGCAATTACTGCAGGTTGTTCTAGAGTTGATTTAGTTGGTTCTATTTTTATTGGTATTATTGCAGGCTTCATTTTAGTATTTGGTGTTGAATTTTTCGATAAGGTTTGCCATATAGATGATCCAGTTGGTGCTTGTTCAGTTCATTTCTTAAATGGATTATGGGGAACAATTGCTTGTGGATTATTCTCAACAACTACAGGATTATTCTATGGTCATGGCTTTGCTCAATTAGGAATTCAAGTAATTGGTGTTTTAGCTGTATGTGCTTGGACAGCAGCTTGGGCATTTGGAATATTTGGTGTTATGAAATTAATTAAACGTAAAGATGGTAAAACTCCATTTTTACGTGCAACACCTGAAGAAGAAATTAGAGGCTTAGATATATCTGAGCATGGTTTAATTTCAGCATATCCTGATTTTGTTTTTCAAGTTGAATCAATTGATTATACAGGAGCAATAGAGGTTACAGGTGATGTACCTGTTGCAGAGGCTATATCCGTTAATCATTTAAGTGAAAATGATGTAACAGTTCCAAAAGAAACAAATGGTACTAAATTTACAAAAATTGAAATCATTTGTAAAGAACGTATGCTTGATAAGCTAAAGGATGGACTTCTATCATTAGGTATTACAGGTATGACAGTAACCCATGTAATGGGCTGTGGTCAACAAAAGGGTAAGCCTGAATATTATCGTGGAATCCAGGTTGAAGCAACACTTCTTCCAAAGATTCAAGTTGAAATGGTTGTTGCTAAGGTGCCAGTTAGAGACGTCATTGAAAAAGCAAAAAAGATTTTGTATACAGGTCATATCGGAGATGGAAAAATATTCGTATATGATGTATTAAATGTAATAAAGGTTCGTACTGGTGAAGAAGGTTACGATGCCTTACAGGATGAAGAATAAATAAAAATTTAAATGTGCCACTAAGAAAGTGGCACATTGTATTCATAAAAGGAGCAGCAAATATGTGTTCAATATTAGGATATTTAAGTTTAAAAGACTTTGATAAAGTAAAACAGGGCTTCGATGAGACAACCTCACGTGGCCCTGATATGGAAAGATATTTAGAATTTTCAAACGCAATCTTAGGATTTAAAAGATTATCAATTATGGGAATTGAAGAAAATGGTATGCAGCCATTTAGCTATAAAAATTACCATTTAGTATGTAATGGAGAAATATATGGTTTTAGAAAAAGAAAAGAGGAATTAGAAGAAAAAGGCTATAGCTTTAAATCTGGTTCAGATTGTGAAATCCTTCTTCCGCTTTATGAACTATATGGACCAGAAATGTTTAAAACATTAGATGCAGAATTTGCATTAATAATTTATGATGAGCTATCAGAAGATTTCATTGCTGCAAGAGATCCTATTGGTATAAGACCTCTCTATTACGGCTATGATAATGACCATAAAATAATATTTGCATCCGAACCAAAATGTCTAACCGGTATCGCTAAAAAGATACTACCTTTCCCACCAGGACATTATTATAAGGATGGCAAATTTATTTGTTATAACGACATTACAAAATTCGATAAATTAGTAAATGATAATCTAGAAAATGTATGTAAAAATATTCGCAATTTATTAATCGAAGGTGTAAACAAAAGATTAGATTCTGATGTACCTGTAGGATTTTTACTTTCAGGTGGATTAGACTCTTCTTTAGTTTGCGCAATAGCTTCTAAAAAGCTTAAATATCCTATTGAAACATATTCTATCGGTATGAATACCGATGCTATTGATTTAAAATATGCCAAACAGGTTAGTGAATTTATTCATTCTAACCATCATGAAATAATAATTACTAAAGATGATGTTATTAATGCATTAGATGAAGTAATTAAAATATTAGGCACATTTGATATTACAACTATTAGAGCATCAATTGGTATGTATTTATTATGTAAAAAAATACATCAAGAATCAAATATTAAAGTTTTATTAACAGGTGAAATATCAGATGAATTATTTGGATATAAATATACAGATTTTGCCCCAAATGCTTTAGAATTTCAAAAAGAATCAATTAAAAGAATTAAAGAATTACATATGTATGATGTTTTAAGAGCAGACAGATGTATTTCAGCTAATTCATTAGAAGCAAGAGTTCCATTTGGAGATTTAGCATTTGTAAATTATGTAATGAGTATAAACCCAGAAATGAAATTAAATCATTATAATATGGGTAAATATCTATTGAGACACGCTTTCGTTTATGATAATATTTTACCGTATGATATATTAATGAGAGAAAAGGCAGCATTTTCTGATGCCGTTGGTCATTCAATGGTGGATTATTTAAAAGAATATGCTAATTCTTATTATACTGATGAAGATTATAATACCTTAATCTTAAAATATGATCATGCAAGACCATTTACAAAAGAATCTTTACTTTATAGAGAAATATTTGAAAAATATTACGAAAATCAAAGCCAAATGATTGTTGATTTTTGGATGCCTAATAAGAATTGGGAAAACTGTAATGTGAAAGATCCTTCTGCACGTGTCTTAAAAAATTATGGTAATAGTGGTAAATAATTATGTTTAATTCAATTCATGAGGAATGTGGTGTCTTTGGTATATTTGAACCACAAAAAACAAATGTTGCAAAAACTACATATTTTGGACTTTATGCCCTTCAGCATCGTGGCCAAGAGGCTTGTGGTATAGTAACATCAGATGATGGAGTATTCCGCTTACAAAAGGGTGTAGGTTTAGTAAGTGATGTATTTACAAAGGAAAATCTCCAAGCAATCGATGGAGCTAATATGGCTATAGGCCATGTTAGATATTCTACTACTGGAGGTAATAACATCAATAATGTTCAGCCTCTTGTTGTAAAGCATATCAAAGGAAACCTTGCCTTAGCTCACAATGGTAATTTAACTAATGCTGATGAAATAAGAAAAAAATTTGAGCTTAATGGTGCAATTTTCCATGCAACATCAGATACAGAAGATATTGCATATCAAATAGTATCTGAAAGATTAGATGCTCCTTCTATTGAAGAAGCAATTAAACGTTCAATGGATAAAATTGAAGGTGCATATTCATGTATAGCTATGTCACCTACAAAGCTAATTGCCTTCCGTGATAAAAATGGATTTAGACCATTATGCTTAGGAAAAACAAAAACAGGTGGCTATATTGTAGCATCAGAATCTTGTGCAATTGATTCAGTTGATGGTGAATTTATAAGAGATATAGCTCCAGGTGAAATATTAACAATTTCAGCTGAATGCTTAAAATCAGATTTTATTAAATCAGAAAAAACATCACTATGTGTTTTTGAATTTATTTATTTTTCAAGACCAGATTCTATTATAGAAGGTGCATCAGTTCATAAAGCTCGTCTTAATGCAGGTAAAATATTAGCTTTAGAATCACCTGTTGATGCAGATATAGTAATAGGTGTACCAGATTCAGGTATAGATGCCGCAATGGGCTATTCTATGGAATCAAAAATACCATATGGTATGGGTTTTGTTAAAAATAAATATATGGGAAGAAGCTTTATAAAGCCAACCCAGGAAGAAAGACAAAATACAGTTAAGATTAAATTAAATGTTGTTAAAGAAACAATTAAAGATAAAAGGGTTATTCTAATAGATGATTCAATTGTAAGAGGTACTACTTCTGCTCACATTATTAAATTATTAAAGGATAATGGAGCTAAAGAGGTTCATTTACGTATATCATCTCCAGCCTTTAAGCATCCATGCTATTTTGGTACAGATATTGATTCAGAAGAAAACCTAATCGCATGTAAATATGATAATGTTAATGATATCGCTCGCTTTATAGGTGCTGATTCCTTAGCTTATTTATCAATTGAAGGCGCCCATAAGCTTGCAGAAACAAAATGTAATTTTTGTGATGCATGCTTTTCAGGCAAATACCCAGTAGAAATTAAAAACACAAATTATAAAAATAAATTTGAAGAAAAAATAAGAAGATGAAACTCATCTTCTTATTTTTTTCTAATATTCAATTAATGATTATGAGAACATTGATGAATCGCACTAAAATCAGCAATTAATTTATTATCGTTATATTTTTTTATAACATCTAATACATCACCTTTAGCACCTGGATATACCTTTATACCATTTGCCTCCATCAATTCAACCGCATGATTTCCTAATCCACCACAAATAACAACATTAACATTTAATGATTTTAAATAAGGAACAAGCTCATGGTGAGTAAACCCATTATTGTCAATTACATTTCCAACATTCTTTTCATTATCATATAAATAAAAATATTTTGTTTCACCAAAGTGTTGAAAAACTTTATTATTTTCTTTATCTAAACATACCGCAATTATCATAACAAACTCCTTCAAATTAAAATATAATTTAAATATATCATTTTAATTACAATATTACAAATATAAATGTAAATACAATTATTTTTATAAAAAAAAATCAGTCCTTTCGAACTGATTTTTAAATTATTCTTCATTTATAACTGATATTTTCATTGTTATATCTTCTAATACATCAAGTAATACTTTTACTGTATCTAAACATGTAAATACGGCAACATTATTATCGATGGCAGCTCTTCTTATAATCTTTCCATCATTTGAAACAGAACCTTCTCCTTCACTTGATGTATTTAATACATAAGTTACATATCCTGCTTTAATTGAATCTAATATTTCTTCAGAACCTTCAGATAATTTCTTTCTAATTCTAGTTTTAATACCATGTGATTTTAAGAATTTTGCAGTACCAGATGTAGCTTCAATATTAAATCCTAAATCATAGAATCTTTTAATTAAAGGTAAGGCAGCTTCCTTATCAGTATTAGCTATTGTTGCTAAAATTGTACCATAATTTGCAACTCTTGTACCTGATGCTTTTAAAGATTTATATAAAGCTCTATTTAAAGAATCATCATAACCGATAGCCTCACCTGTAGATTTCATTTCAGGAGAAAGTACAACATCTAAGCCTGTAATTTTAGTAAATGAGAATGTAGGAGTCTTTACATACCATCTTTTTCTTCTTGGAGCTAATCCTACATAGCCTAAATCCTTTAATTTAGCACCTAGCATTACCTTTGTTGCAATATTTGCAACAGGAATATTTGTTGATTTAGCTAAGAAAGGTACTGTTCTAGATGATCTAGGGTTAACCTCAATAATAGATACATTATCTTCTTTATCAACTATAAATTGAATATTAAATAATCCAATCATATTTAGCTTTAAACCAATTTTAATTGTATAATCAACAATTGTTTGTTTAGCATGTTCTGATAAAGAATAAGGTGGATATACACTCATAGAATCTCCTGAGTGAACACCAGTACGTTCAATATGCTCCATAATACCAGGGATAAAGACGTTTTCTCCATCAGAGATGGCATCTACTTCACATTCTTGTCCAAGAACGTATTTATCAACTAAAATTGGGTGTTCATTATCAAATGCTAAAGCTTCTTTAACTTTTGATTTTAATATTTTTTCATCATATACAATATGCATCATTCTTCCACCTAAAACAAATGATGGACGAACTAAAACAGGATAGCCTATTTCTCTTGCAGCCTTAACTGCTTCATCTAGGCTAAATACACCATATCCTTTTGGCATAGGGATATTAATTTCTTCCATAGCTTTTTCAAATAATTCTCTATCCTCAGCTAAATCAATTGAATGAGATGATGAACCAAATATCTTAACGCCAACCTTATCAAGTTTTGAAGCTAGATTAATAGCTGTTTGACCACCTAAGGCAACAACAACTCCCTCAGGCTTTTCTAAATTAATAATGTTCATAACATCTTCAAATGTTAATGGTTCAAAATATAATTTATCTGATACAGTATAATCTGTTGATACTGTTTCAGGATTACAGTTAATGATTATTGCCTCATATCCTGCTTCTTCAATACCCCAGATAGCATGAACTGTTGTATAATCGAATTCAACACCTTGACCAATTCTAATTGGCCCTGAGCCTAAAACAACAATTTTCTTTCTATCTGATCTAATTGATTCATTTTCAGTTTCATATGTTGAATAAAAATATGGAACATATGCTTTAAATTCAGATGCACAAGTATCAATCATTTTATAAACAGGATAAATATTATATTTTTTTCTATAATCATATATTTCATATGGATTTAAATTCCAAATACGACCTAAATATGAATCTGAAAAGCCCCATCTTTTAGCATATCTTAAAATATCTTCATTAATAGAAGATGATTTTAATTCATTTTCCATTTCAATGATATGCATAATCTTATCTAAGAAGAAACGATCAATCTTAGTTATTTTATAAATCTTTTCAACGCTAATTCCTCTTCTAAATGCTTCAGCAACAGCATAAATTCTTTCATCTGTATTGTCATCAATAAATTTTAATAATTCATCATTAGACATATCTTTACATTTAGAAAGCTCAATATGATCAACCTTATTTTCTAATGATCTAATTGCTTTAAGTAATGATTCTTCAAATGTTCTTCCAATACTCATTACCTCACCTGTTGCCTTCATTTGAGTTGAAAGCTTACGGTTTGCATCTTGGAATTTATCAAAAGGAAATCTTGGGAATTTGCATACAACATAATCAAGTGTTGGTTCAAATGAAGCAATTGTTGATGAAATTTTTATTTCATCTAAGGTTAAACCTGCAGCAATTTTAGCTGAAACTCTTGCGATAGGGAAACCTGATGCTTTAGATGCTAAAGCTGATGAACGAGAAACTCTTGGGTTAACCTCAATTACATAATAATTAAATGAGTATGGGTCTAATGCATATTGGACATTACATCCACCTTCAATACCTAATGCTCTAATAATTCTTAATGCTGAATTTCTAAGCATTTGATATTCCTTATTAGTTAAAGTTTGAACAGGGGCAACAACAATTGAATCACCAGTATGAACACCAACTGGATCTAAATTTTCCATTGAGCATACAACAATTGCTGTATTATTTTTATCTCTCATAACCTCAAGTTCAATTTCCTTAAAGCCTTTAATTGATCTTTCAACTAAAACTTGAGTAACAGGAGAAAGCTTTAAAGCATTTTTAACTAAAGGACGTAATTCTTCTTCATTATCAGCAAATCCGCCACCAGTACCACCTAATGTGAATGCTGGTCTAATAATAATTGGATATCCTATTTTTTCTGCAGCTTTAACTGCTTCTTCAATTGTTGTAGCAATTGTAGATTCACAAATTGGTTCACCAATTTTTAAGCATAATTCTCTAAATAATTCTCTATCCTCAGCTCTTTCAATTGCATCTGCATTAGTACCTAATAATTCAACATTACATTCTTCTAAGATACCTTTTTTAGCAAGCTTCATACCTAAATTTAAGCCAGTTTGACCACCAATAGAACAAAGCAATCCATCAGGACGCTCATATCTAATAATTTTAGCTACATGCTCTAAATCTAAAGGTTCCATATAAACCTTATCAGCAATTTTTGTATCTGTCATGATAGTTGCTGGATTTGAGTTAGCTAAAATAACCTCATAGCCTTCTTCCTTTAAAGCTAAGCATGCTTGTGTACCAGCATAATCAAATTCAGCTGCCTGACCTATAACAATAGGACCAGAACCAATTACCATTATCTTTTTAATATCTTTACGTTTAGGCATTTTTGTTACCTCCAAAATCATGTAATAAATCAATGAATTGATTAAATAAATATTCAGAATCCTCAGGACCTGCAGCACTTTCTGGGTGATATTGAATAGACATTACATGATTTTTAACATCTCTTACACCTTCTAATTCACCATCGATTACATTAACATGTGTTAATTCTAATCCTGTACCTTCCAATGAATTTTTATCAATCGCAAATGAGTGATTTTGGCTTGTTATTTCTATCTTACCATTTATTAAATTTTTAACAGGGTGATTTGCACCACGATGTCCAAATTTCATTTTATATGTTTTAGCTCCATAAGCTAAACCAATTATTTGATGTCCTAAGCAAATACCAAAAATTGGTAAATTACCTTTACATTTTTTAACTAATTCAATTACAGGCTTTGCATCCTCTGGATCACCAGGACCATTTGAAATAAATAATCCATCAGGCTGATGCTTCATTACATCCTCATATGTAGATGTATAAGGAACAACTACTACATTACATCCAAATTTATTGAATTTTCTTACAATATTCATCTTTATACCACAGTCAACAGCAACAACAGTATAATTTGGATTAGATGTTCTTGAATACCATACCTTTTTAGTTGAAACCATTTCTAATTGATTATGCATAAAGCCACGTTCTTTTATTTCTTTTAAGCATTCTTCAGTTGGCTTATCTATATCACATATCATAACTAATTGAGAGCCTTGATCTCTTATGACTCTTGCAAGCATTCTTGTATCTATTTCAGATATACCTGCAGCGTCATTTTCATCCATTACATCACCTAAGGTTTTAGTTGCTCTAAAATTAGATGGGAAATCATTATATTCTCTAACAACAAATCCGCTCATCTTAATTGATTTAGATTCATAATCATCATCTGTAATACCATAATTACCAATAAGTGGATAAGTCATACAAACGATTTGTCCACAATAAGATGAATCAGATAATATTTCTTGGTATCCTACCATTGAGGTATTAAAAACTATTTCAGCAATAACAGTTTTATTGCTTCCGAAGCCTACACCTTCAAATACCATTCCATTAGCTAATACTAATTTACGATTTTTAATACTATTCATAGTATCCCCCTTCTTTAAAAACAAAAAAGTTTCCTAGCCAAAAAGACTAGAAAACTAGTAATATCTTTATAAATAGTATCAATAATCTAATCTTGTTAGCCTCTCTGGACTATCTTAAAGTTTTTCAAGCACAATAATACCACTTATATATTTAATATTCAAGTTTTTTATAACAAAAATTACAAAAAAGAATAATATTTTAAAACAAGCTTTTTTATAAAATTTTATTCGACACTTTTTTGAATATTTTTAGACTTAATAAACCTAATAATTCTTAAATATAAGAATCCTAAGCCAATTAATAAAAATAATAAAAATAATATCCACCACATTGTTCCCATATAAGGAAGTTCATTAGAAAAGCCAAAGGCACCAGCCTTAGATCCCCAGTTTAAGAAAAAATAAGGATAATTAACACCAGGTGCAAATTGCCATTTTAATTGATAACCAATAAAAGCATAGCATGCATAAAGAATTGGTGGAACAATTACATGTATTACATCAAATTTATTATAATTTGTTACATTTGAAATTAAAAACAAATCAATAATTGCACAAATTGGTACAACAACATGAGTTAATATATTAGGTAAGCTCCAAGCAGCATTCCACATTGTAGGAGCTAAAACAAAACAAAATACTAATCCCGTTAAAGTAATTGATATTGTTGCAACAAATTTAATAATATTCCATAAATTACTTGTTTTTTTAACAATAATCAAAATTAATCCAACTAAACATACTAAAGCAATAAATATATTTGATTGAATCGTAAAATACATAAAAACTCTAGAACCACCCATAAATGCTTCACTACTTTGAATAGCACTTAGGATAATTCCTACTACTGCTGCAATAATAACAACAGTTTTCATAAAAAATGATGTTATTTTTAAATTTTTAGACATTTTTAATTTTTCCTCTCAAAACTCTCTTCAAAAGAATTATAACACCATGTTTAATTTTACACAATTAATTTTTTATATAATTAATAAAGCTATACTTCCTGCAATAATTAAAAA
>JAFXUP010000162.1 GCA_017524905.1 Acholeplasmatales bacterium
ATCCCCATATTTATTATTTTTAATTAATATAATTAATTTAAAAATTATTTTTAATATAATTAAATATTTATTTTTTTAAAATAATAAACAAATATAACAGTTAATAATTGTTTTATTTAATAATGATGATAATAATAATAAAAATTAATAATAATTAAACTTTATAGTTTATTCTAAAATTCATAATAATATTTATATAACTATTTAATCCCTTATTAATTATATTTCACCCCTGCACCAGAAACATAATTTTGTTGGAATTCAGAAACAACCATAGCATTAGCATTATTATCATTTGGATTTTGAATTTTTTCATCATTCATATTTTTTTGTAAATCAGTATTGATAATAATAATTAAAAGAATGGTTGAAGAAATAGATAATATCAAAGAAAATCCAACAATAACAAGGCAAATTCCGACAGTGTAAAAGTCTTCTCCTAAAGAATGCTTTAAATATTTTAATATTATTTTAAGATTTGTTCCAATAAATTTCCCATTCAAGAAAGCAAAAGCATCTCCATCATTACCTGAATACCTACTTATTAAATCAGTTATTGAATGAATAGTAGTATTGAAAAAATCTAAAATATTTATATAACTTCCTAAATATGTTTGATAATGTGTTTTTAAATTCTCGATAACATTTTTAACAGTTGGAGCTTCGGGAGGATTTCCATTATTATTTCCATTTGCATAATCGACTATAGTATCCATATCATCAATGAAATTAGCATATGTTTTGAAATCTGCATCGGTGTCATATAAAGGATTATCTTTAGGCTTACATTTTTTAGGATAATATTTAGTATCACTTGGTAAACTAGCACCACATAAATAAGTGTTTTCTATAGTATCCCATCGTTGGTTCTGTGGAACTTTTTCATTTATTTTATTCAATACTTCAGAGTATTTGATAGGTAAACCTTGATTAGATGTATGAACCATCATAACTTCCTCAGTATGGTTAAATTGTTTTTCTAATTGATCCTTTATTAAATTATATGTTACTAAAGTATTTATAACTTGAGTAAAATTCTGTTTAATAGTCGAGATATTATTTTCAACACGATAAATATCATCAAAAGAATTTAAGGAATTTCCCAAGCCTAATTCTTGCGAAATTGCTCCATCTCCATGAATGCATCTTCTTATATATTTTGAAGCATCACCTAATTCACTTATTAATAAAGCAGATTCATTTTTGTTGAAATTTTCTGCACTCATTATATAAGAAACTAATGACATCATATCTCCTCCTATTCTTCCCAATAAAGAAATAAGAGAGCCAAAAATAAAGGTTAAAATCATCATTAAAGCGAGAATATTCCATAAAATGTGAGTACAGAATTTAAAAATGCATCTACAGAAACAACAACTTGTGCAAGATCTTCCAGAAAATAGACATATAAGTAACAATAGGACTGCTAAAGCTATATTCATTGCCATTAGAACTCCGAATATAATTTTGACTCCCATTTTCCCATATTTATCAATCATTTCAGAATAATCAGAAAGGATTTCTCCAATTTCGTCATTGGCATCATTGAAAGGATCCATTATTTCATCGAGTTTATCCACACCATCACCCAAAGCATCTTGGACATCGCCTAGATTATCACTCAATATATCAGTGAAACCATCCCTAGCTCGGCTTAAATAACCAAAAGCATTGTCGGATATAAGGGAATATTCATATTCCCACATATATAAAAGCTTATCCTCAGGATATTGATTATGAGTTGTATCATAAACTCCTAAAGCGTAGACCAGGTCATATACATAGTCCCCTGAGACAGGATAAGCTGAAGTTCCAGAAGTATAACTTTTTAAGTAAGGATCTTTATACTTAGAAGTTGCTACATCGTAGAATTCATTTCCTGCGTTGTGCATCAAATTTACAAAACTATCTTGCAAATCGGATATTCGGTCTACACTACTATTTAAGGTCTTGTAAGAATTACTACTTAAGTCATTAATGGTTCCATTTAAGTCTGTTAATAAAGTATTGATGCTTCTAATTCCAGCCCATCTAGGCAAATCTTGTTTGGTTTCACCGTAAAGCACTTGGTCAAAGAATTTGAGTAAGGAACATTCTGTATTAGCTAAGCCGACGAATATTTTATTTGCTTGAGTTAAACCATAAACGCAGACACCAACCACTAAAGCATAGAACACATAAGTGAAAATAAAGCAAGGGATTTTACAGGTGGGTTTTTTACAACAGCAACAACAGCAGCAATTGCAACAACAACAGAAGCAGCAAACAATCCATCCTATAATACTTAATATTCCAATTACAAAGAAAACAAGCATTGGGAGAATTCTAGTTCCATATTCAATAATCTTATCCTTATCAATCTCAGAGTCTGAATTTCTTAAACGATCATCCTCGGGTCCATTAGGAGTTCTTCCACCAACAGGGTCACTATCTTCTCCTTCGTCATCTTCTTCTTCATCTCCTTCACCAGTAAAACTTTTCACAATATCGATTAATGCTTTCATATAACCAGAATCTGCATCGTCGCATTTTATCTCACCGTTATTTAAATCAATTTTAGCTAAGTCACCTGTCTCATAATATTCAATTAGAGATTTTGAGCCTCTTGAGCAGATTTCATCTGAATAAGTAACGGGTTCATCATCTTCGGATAATTTTCTTCCTCTAATTATATTGTTGAATAAAATGCCTTTTTCCTTGTTTAATTTAACAAGGTCTCTGTTCTTGTTGACGTAAATAGAATTGAGGATTAGGATTGAGCCTAATAAGCAAGAGAGGAGAAAGACTTGGTAGGGTTTTAGCTGAGTAATATTTTCTTTTTGTTCTTTGGTCATTTAAATTATTATAAAAAATCAATAAGATTTATATATGATAAAAATAAAATAAAAATAAATCTTAAAATGGGGATTGGGGATTGGGGATTGGGGA
>JAFXUP010000020.1 GCA_017524905.1 Acholeplasmatales bacterium
AAGAAATAGTTGAAACATATAATGAATATTTTTATGAAATAAAGGATTTATTAAATAATGATTTTAATCTAATTAAAATTGCAGGTGATTTTAATGATGACTTGCAAGATGAAGATGAAAGAATATTATTAGTATTTCAAAAGAAATAATAAATGCCCTATACAAAACGATGTATAGGGCTTATTTTTATATATATAATAAATCACTGTTATTAATTGAAATTTCTACAAATGAATCAACCATTCTATCAGGAATAGACGCTCTAATAGATATACTAATCTTTTCATTAGAATATTCATCTAAAGATTTATATGAAAAGATTTCAAATTTATCATACCAAGATACTTTTTTTAATGTATCAATGTCAATTTCAACACTATAATAATGTGATTTTTTATAATCATATTCTCCCCGACTTCTACCCCTAATAATTTGGTTAGAATTAAATGCGTCTTTAACAAATGGATAAAGATCTTCAAAAGTTAACACAGTTACAATCTCATCAGTTATATCCATAACGTAATTAATAAAATCTATCTTTTTATTACATTTAAAAAATCCAATTGAAGCATCATTTTTTGAAATTTCAGATGTTTCTTTATTATATAAATACTTATCTTCATTTATATAAAAATAATAGTTATCAGTATCATCGGATAAATAAGTAAAAGTTTTGGTAGAACCATCACTATAAAGAAACCTATAATATCTATTTTTTTCATAATCACATTCTTCAATAATACTACGTAAAGACTCTTGTTCTTTATTGTTTAATTCTTTACTGCATGATGATAACAATAAAATTATAAAAACAAAAACTAATCTAAATACCTTTTTCATTCTTCAAACACCTACTTCACAATTTCCATATTTAAATCATATAAATAATAACGTGATACAAGATACTGTTTATCTATAACATGGTAACAGCTGCTAACATTTTCAATTGATTCTGGAATTTTATCATCAGCAACATTTGGTTTCCAAGAAACAACAATATCCCAATAAGTTTTAAAAATCCAAAAATAATATTGTTCTGCACTTCCAACTATTAATGCGAAATGAGCAGTTTTATGTATTTTAAAGTTTGAATATAAACCAATTCCAAATATTTCGTTATCAGGTGTAGCAGAAGCATTTAAATAATAGTTTTCATTATCAATGTATTGGCAGCATCCTCTTACCATATCAAATGGTAACATACCTTCACCAACAATATTCCCTTTCCAATTTGTTAAAACTCTCAGTTCTTCTTTCATTTCTGTAGGAGTTTTATTTTTTGTAAAATCAACAACATCACTTAGTTTATAAGAGTATAATAAATTCATTATAGCTATGACACCACAATCAGTTGTTTTTCCTTGTTCACATGACACAATTGTATAATCGCCCCAATTTGATGAATCAAATTTATCTTTAAAAAAAGGAATCTTTGTAATACAACTATTTATTTTAAAATCTCGATTTTGATACTCATTAATAAGAGGATGACATATTTCATCAGAAAATTGTCCTGTGCCTTTTTCTTCTAACAAATACAAATTTCCTTCTAAATCAAAAAAATTATTATTATATTTTGTAAAAATTTTTTTGGAATTAACATATATTTCTTCATTTAATATATTTGTATTATACTTAGTTTTTGATATACAAAATAATTCATTTTTAAATCCATATGCAATATAACCAATATCAAAAAAAACTATATGTCCTATATATTCATCACTAAAAGAATAAACTTTTTTCACCATAATGACATTATTAGCAGTAAATTCTTCATTAAATTGTTTATAATATTCATTTTTAAATGTTTCTAAATTTTCCGAAAAGAATATTTTAATTTCTTCTAAATTGTCTTTCTCAATTGAATTCCTTGACATAACAAAAGAAGACGTAAATATTCCTATTAAATTTAATACTAATAAAAAGACTTTCCCTATCATTTTTCAAAACACTCCTTATTTCAATTACTTTAAAATTACTTTTCCGTTATCAATTTTTCCAACAATTGCGGCTGATTCTACTTTATAACCAGCTTCTTCTATTCTTTTTCTTCCTTTTTGGAATCCTTTTTCAACTACAATTCCAACACCTAAAACTAAAGCATTTGCTTGATTACATAAATCAATTAATCCTAATGCTGAATTACCTTCTGCTAAGAAATCATCTATAATTAAAACCTTATCATCTTTAGTTAAAAATCTTTTATCAACAGAAACTAAATTCACATTACCATGTGTAAAAGATTCTACATATGTTCTATATATATTTTTTTCATCTAATGTTTTAGAGGTGTTTTTTTTAGCAAAAACACAAGGAACAAAGCCTAAATGAGATGCAACTGCAACACCAAAAGCGATACCTGATGCTTCTATTGTTAATACCTTTGTAGCATCAGGAAATTTAGATGCTAAATAAGCACCAATATGATCTAAAAGCTTAGTATCAATTTGATGATTAATAAAAGAATCAACCTTTAATATATTTTTGCCTATAGCTTTACTATCTTTTATAATTATATCTTTTAATTCTTGCATCCTAATTCATCCTTTCTAATTCCATATAAACATATCTAAAAGTCTCAATAAAGACCTCTAATGATGGAATTTTACCTGTTTTATTAATTTGTTCTAAAACATCAAATGAATCATTATCTAAAGCTTCAGAACCGATATTTAATGCATATGATTTAATTGAATTGATGTAATCATATACACCATTAACATCATTTGAAGCAACTAAATTGGTTAATTCTTCTACACAGTTTATATAACGATTTAAAAAATTTGTTTTAAATTTTAAAAATAATTTATCTGAATTTGCTAAATTTCTTAAAGCTGTATTTTTATTTACATAGCTCATAAGATAATTCACCATCCTTATTATTAGTTAAATGGCAATTATAGAATTCTTTTATTGCTTTAATTAAGTCATCTAAATCCTTAGCACCTGCTGTTTCAAAGCTTGAATGCATTGCAAGTTGAGCAAGACCAATATCAACAGATGGAATTGAAACTAATCCTAGTGATATTGCACCTAAAGTTGAACCACCAGGTACATCTGATCTATTTGTATTATCTTGATATTTAGCTTTTGCATTAACACAAATCTCTTTAAAATAAGCACTAGATAAAGCATCAGTTGTATATGAACCTCTTGCAGCATTTTTAATTACAATACCAGAATTTAAATAGCTTGCATTTGTTGGGTCATATTTAGATGGATAATTTGGATGATATCCTTGAGCATTGTCAGCTGAAATAATAAATGAATTTGCTAAAGCTATTTTATGTTCTTCTTGATTTAATCCTAAATTAAATGAAATTCTTTCAACAATATCCTTTAATAATGTTGAACCCGCACCATCTCTTGTGCTTGAACCGATTTCTTCTGAATCAAATAATGCCATTACATTAATTGATTTATTATTATTTGATTCTAATAATGCTTTTGTTAAGCCAAATGAGCATTCTAGGTTATCAATTTGTGGAGCCATAATAAAATCATTATTAATGCCTGCTAAATAGCCTCTTTCTAGAAGAGATAAAAATAAATCATATGATAATATATCATTTTTATTAACATTTAGCTTTTTAGCAACTTCATCTAATAAATTAACATCTATATTTTCTTTATCACCAATAAGTGGAACTAAATCAATTTGAGGATTTAATTCAACACCCTTATTAACACCTCTATTATAATGAATAGGTAAATTTGGAATTAAAGCAACTGGTCTATCAAATGAGAATAATACTGGTTTGATTTTGCCATTTTCTTTAACAAATACTCTTCCTGCAATATCTAATCCTCTATCCATCCAAGTATTAAAAATAGGACCACCATATACCTCAACATTCAATCTGTTAAATCTTTTTTCATCCATTTTAAAATTAGGTTTTAATTTAAATGTTGGTGAATCTAAATGAGCCGCACTAATATTAAATGATAAATCATCTAATTTTTTA
>JAFXUP010000163.1 GCA_017524905.1 Acholeplasmatales bacterium
AAATGGATGAATTTAAAGTTCTTATAAATAATTTATTAGGAGATACATTTTTATCTTCCTCATTTTTAGCATATATTGGATTTTATGATGCTTTTTATAGAAAATATTTAAAAGATAAAGCAAGGCAAATAGTCAATCAAAATGAAATTATTTATAGTCATGATTTAGATGAAGTTGAATGGCTAACAAAAGCTAATGATAAAGTAAATTGGCAAAATTGCAAATTACCAAATGATAATATTTGTCTTGAAAATGCAACAATTTTACAAAGATTTAATAGATATCCTCTTATAATAGATCCTGCTGGACAAGCAACTGAATTTATTAAAACTTTTTATCAATCTAAAAAATTAAATACTACATCATTTACTGATACTAATTTCTTAAAAGTATTAGAAAGTGCCTTAAGATTTGGATATCCAATATTAGTTCAAGATGTTGAAAAAATAGATCCAATAATGAATTCTTTATTGAACAAAGAAATTCATAAACAGAGTGGTAGGAATTTAATACGTATAGGAGATCAAGAAATAGATTTCTCTTTAACATTTAATATGTTTATGGTAACAAGAGATTCATCTTGCCATTTCACTCCAGATTTATGTTCTCGTGTTACATTTTTAAATTTCACTATAACTCCTAGTTCTTTACAAAATCAAATATTAGATATTATTTTAAAAAATGAAAGACCAGAAGTAAATAAAGCTAAAGAAGACTTAATTAAAGCTCAAAGAGAATTTAAATTGCAATTAAGAAAATTAGAAGAAGATCTTCTGACTGCATTAAACTCTGAAGGTAATTTGTTAGAAAATAATGAAGTTATGTCAAGTCTAGAAGATATTAAAAAGAAATCAATTGATATATCAAATGAAGTATCTAAAAGTGAAGATGTTATGAAAGAATTAGAATCTACAATGAATGAATATGCCCCTTTATCAAATAAATCTAGTAGAATTTATTTTGCTTTAGATACTTTAGAAGCTATACATTATTTATATAGATATTCTCTTTCATTCTTTATGGATGTCTTAAATTATGTTATAACAAGTAAATTTGTGAATGAAATTCCAAAAAATCAATATGCTGATAGACAAAAAAGAATTATTAGCTTATTATTTAAAGAAATTTATCATAGAGTTGGATATTCATTACTTAATAAAGATCAAGCTATTTTAGCAATGAGATTAGCACAAATAAGTCTTGGTGAAAAATTCAAAAATGAAATAAATCTTTTGCTTAAAATTAGTTCCAATATAATGAATGATGCCTCTGATATTAGTCCAGATTTATTAAATGGTAAATTAACTTTAAACCAAAAAAAACAGCTTTCAGAATTAAATAAATCAGAACCATTTGTAAATATTGTATCTGAACTTAGTTCTAATGCTGAAGCATGGAATAATTTCTACAACGATGCTTATGCAGAAAATTCTATCCCAGTAGAATTTTTGAATAAATATAGGGAACAAATAACAAATGAAAAGGATTTAAAAATATTTGATAGTATATGTAAATCTATATTATTATTAGTATTTAGGCCAGATCGTATGATGAGTAGTGTACAGCAATTTCTTAAAGATGTATTTGATGAAGAATTTACTACAATTCCAGAATTGGATTTAATCAAAGTTATTAAAGATGAGACAAATTGTAAAACTCCAATTTTATTCTGCAGTGCTCCTGGCTTCGATGCTTCCACTAAAATTGAATCTTTAGCAAGACAATTAAATAAGAAATTCTTATCTATAGCTATAGGTTCTAGTGAAGGATTTGAATTAGTTGAAAAAAATTGGGCAAATAAAATAAAATCTGGTGAATGGCTTATATTAAAAAATGTACATTTGGCACCAAATTGGTTGAATGAATTGGAAAAAAAATTATATGCAAATGAACCAAATGCTAATTTCAGACTATTTTTAACCATGGAATTTAATCCAAAAATCCCTGCAAATGTCTTAAGAATATCAAGGAAATTTGTATTTGAATTGCCTTCAGGTATTAAGCATTCATTGATAAGATCATATGCAAATGTTTTACTTCCAGAAAAGAGTGAAAAGCCACCTCATGAAAGATGTAGATTACATTTCTTATTAGCTTGGTTCCATGCAGTTATAGGTGAAAGATTAAGATATGTACCTATAGGTTGGAGTAAATTCTATGAATTTAATGAAAGTGATCAAAAATGTGCATTAGAAGCAATTGATGAATGGATTAACATTCATGCTAAAGACAGATCTAATATTTCTCCAAAAGATATTCCATGGGATGCTATAAGAACAATTATTCATCAATCAATGTATGGAGGAAAAATAGATAATGAATATGATATGAAAATATTGGAATCTTTAGTAAATTTATACTTTAACGAAAAAACATATGATTATAATTATCCTTTATTTAAAACATCAAATGAAAATCAAGAAAATGTTTTAAAAGTTCCAGATAAATCAAATAATGCAGGATATCTAGAATGGGTTAATGCCTTACCGAATGTTGAGTCTCCAGAATGGAGTGGTTTACCAAATAATGCAGAAAAATTAGTAAGAGAAACTGCTTCACATAGATTTATTACAGAAATGAATAAGATTCAAGGAGTTGAAGAAGAAGAGTTAGGCTCCACAGAATCAGCAGGAAAAAATGCACAAGCAAGTTGGCTTGTTACTGTACAGCAAAAAGGAGACAAATTATTATCAGCCTTACCAAAAGAAGTAAAGCCTTTAGTAGGAAATGAGCAATCAAATAATGATCCTATCTTTAGATTTTTATTAAGAGAAGTAGCTGTTGCTAGTAAATTATTAAATAAAGTCAGAGATGATCTACAAAAATTAATTTTAATGTCAAAAGGTGAAATAAAATCAACAAATGAATTAAGGGATATAGCTAAAAATGTATTTAATGATGCTGTCCCAAAAGTTTGGCAGATTTATGCCACTTTAGAATTAAATGTTACAGAATGGATTTTAGACTTTAGGAATAGAATTAATCAATTGAATAAAATAACTCAAGCTAAAGATTATGGTAGATCTGGATTATGGATAGGAGGACTAATTTTCCCTGAAGCATATTTAACAGCTACAAGACAAAGTGTTGCACAAGAATTAAAAGTTCCACTTGATGAATTAATGCTAAGTGTAGAATTAGTAAAAAATATTACAACAGTTGATAAAACTTCATTTGTCCTTAAAGGCTTATGCATTGAAGGAGCTGAATGGAATTATGATGAAGATAAATTAATTATGACAGATAGTTTATTCAGTCAATTACCACCATTTTTATTAAAATGGACTGCTAAAAAGGATGCTAATATGCAAAATATTTTCCCAATACCTGTCTATATGAATACTATGAGAAAAAATTTATTATTTTCTGTATTTATTAAAAATGAAAGTGTTTTGACTGATTCTGATTGGTATCAAAGAGGAATTGCTTTAATCTCTTGGAATAAAACTTATGAATATAGTACTGATAGCTAAAAAATATAATATAGTTATTTGCTTAATATCAAAAATATTTAAATAAAATTAAGTTTAATTAATATAAAAGAATTTAATTGTTTATTATTATTGTGAGTTAATTAAAAAAACTTTTATAAAAAAATT
>JAFXUP010000164.1 GCA_017524905.1 Acholeplasmatales bacterium
ATATCAAAAGAACTAGTGATGTAGTAAAGATGCTTTGTGAAGAAATGATGAAAGATCCACAAAATAATTTAAGTAATAGCTTCTTTAAGAATTTAGCTAAAGCTGCACCAATGCATGATTTAGGTAAAATTGCGATTGATGATGTCATATTAAGAAAACCAGGAAAATTTACTCCGGAAGAATATGATAAAATGAAGATGCATTCCCCTGAAGGAGCTAGAATTTTAAAAGAAATATTAGATGGGCTTGCGGATAAGGATTTTGAAAATATTGCAATTAATGTTGCTAATTATCACCATGAAAGATGGGATGGTAAAGGTTACCCTAATGGTTTAAAAGGTGATCAAATTCCAATTGAGGCTCGTATTATGGCAATTGCGGATGTATATGATGCCTTAGTAAGTAAGAGAGTTTATAAAGAAGAATTTTCATTTGATGATGCATATAGAATCATTATTGAAAATATGGGAACACAATTTGATCCGGGTTTAGAAAAATATTTTGTTTTTGCGAAAAATCGTATTGAACAATATTATATTGAAATTAAAGAAAATGATAAAGGAGATTGATAAAAATGACTAAATTAAATCTAACACAAGAATGGGATAAGGTATTTTCAAAAAATGAAAATGTGAATCATAAGAAAGTTACATTTAAAAATCATTTTGGCATTGAACTTGCTGCGGATATGTACTGGCCTAAAAAAGAAGGCAAATATCCTGCAATTGCTGTTTCAGGTCCATTTGGTGCAGTAAAAGAACAAAGTAGTGGCTTATATGCACAAGAAATGGCATCACGCGGATTTTTAACAATCGCATTTGATCCATCTTTTACAGGTGAATCAGGTGGTGAACCTCGTTATATGAATTCACCAGATATAAATGTAGAAGATTTCCAAGCAGCAGTTGATTTTTTATCTAATCTTGATTGTGTGAATAATGAGAAGATATCAATTATCGGAATTTGTGGCTGGGGTGGTATGGCTATTCAAACAGCATGTATCGATACAAGAATAAAGGCCACAATAGCCGTCACTATGTATGATATGTCAAGGGTGACAGGCAATGGTTATTACGATAGTGCAGATAATGAAGAAGCAAGATATCAAGCAAGAGTTGAGTTAAACAAACAAAGAACTATAGACTTTAAAAATGGAACATATGCATTAGCAGGAGGTGTCCCAGATATAGTACCACAAGGAATGCCAGACTTCTTTAATATGTATCATGATTATTATAAAGTTCCAAGAGGCTATCACCCACGTTCGTTAAACAGCAACGGAGGATGGAATAAAACAGCTTCATCATCGCTTCTTAATACAAGATTATTCACTTATGCATCAGAAATTAGAAGTGCGGTTATGGTAGTTCATGGTGAAAAAGCACATTCATTATATTTTGGTCAAGATGCATTTAAATTATTAAAAGGTGATAATAAAGAATTATTGATTGTACCTAATGCTGACCATTGCGATTTATATGATGGTGGGATTAACCATGATAAGATACCTTTTGATAAGATAGAAGAATTTATTAGAAAGAACATATAAAAGTAACAATAAGCCATTCTTAAGTGATGAACTAGAGTCGTACACTCGTTAATTCGAGTTAGGCTCTTTTTATATTATTTTTGAGAAAAAATTATAAAAAGTGGTGTATGGTATGCTAGGTAGAGAAATTTATAAAAATGTGGTATAATAGAGTCCAAAGAAAAAGATATCAAACATGAATTATGGTATTAAAGAATTTTATAGTTTTGAAGGACGGTGAATTTGGTATGAAAAAGCTATTTTTCTTTTTATTGAGCCTAATATTTTGTTTTATTATGGCAGGTTGCAATAATGTATCATATACTGACCAATTAATAAAATGCTCTAGTTTTACAAATTCTATGTCCAATGAAAACGAATCGTTAATTTTAAAAAATAATAATAAATTTGACTATTTCAATAAGTATTCGAATATAGATTTAAAAGATTATGATTTTGAAGAAATTTATGATTATGAATACGAATATTATGTTCATGGGGAAGTTTTTACTGCTGAAGTCCATAAAAGAAACGATCACATTAAGGTTTATTTGCTAAAGGGTTTAACAAAAAAGGATAAGCCAGTTTATTTTATCTATGATAATGAAAAACATGATTTAAGTGAATATTCCTATTACAAAGTCAGTTTATTTGCTACAAATGAAAATATAACATCCTCATTACTTGATAGTTATAGAAAAGAATTAGAAAAAACTGTCGTTTCTGTAAAAGGTAAAGTTGATACAGATTGGAAGCTTTATCATTATATAAAGAACAAGAATTATATTCCAATTGATTCAGTAACAATGAACTATAAATCTTGTGACATTGGAATAAATGAAACTATAATACTAGAAGCAATTATTAGTCCAAGACTTACAACAGATCAATTAATTTATTGGGAAGTAGAAGATGAAAAAATAGTAGAAATTGTATCTACTAAGTCATTAGATGGAAAATATACATGTGAAATTAAAGGCTTAACGTGTGGAGATACTAATGTTTATTTTAGATGTGCTGATGGAAAAACTCAAACTATACCTATTGCCGTTAAGACCATAGAAGTAGAAAGTATATCTATATCCATATCTTTTTATTCATCAGATTCAAAAATACATCCCAATACTTTAAATACAATATATGCTAATTTTCCATTTCAATTACATGCATATGTTAATCCAAAAGACGCGACACATGATAAGATAAAATGGAATGTAAATGATTCATCTATTCTTTCAACATTTGAACCAAATTCGGATGGAAGCAGTATTTCTATTAAAGCAAAAGAAGCAGGAAACATTGTGGTTACTGCAAATGTTGGAGATATTAGCGAGTCAATAACATTAACGTTTATTAATCACGAATGATTTAATTGGTAAGTATAGTCTAACATGGGCTTTCATTCATTCGGTTATACTAGACAACATAACGAGTATTTATTTGTGACATTTCTTTATTACACAAAAGGGTGTTGCATTGTGTTTTCTTTGTATTACTATACTTGCCCTTATACATTAAAGAACACATAGGATTGATACAAGTTATCAATCCTTTTTTCTTCGCAAGATAAAATGAAATAGTGCCAAAATGACACTTGTATATTAAAAAAAGTGTCATCATGGTATAATATAATTGGGTTTAGAAATAGAATAGTCCATGATTTTGATTAAACAAATTATATGAGGCGTTTTATAATAATATAGGGGAAAAGAGAAATAGTAAATTATAGCGGAGATTAAATATGAAAAAAGATATAATTGATTCGATTGAATATAAGAAATATAATAGCTCTTATGAAAAAGAAGTAATAAATATTTTTGTTAAAGCATTTGAAAACTATCCTCTTTTTGAAATAGTTAAAGATGATTTTAAAAAAGAAGAAAAATATACTAGATTTTATAATTCATTTATGAAATCTCTTTTTAAAGCAACAATCAGAAAGAATGAATGTTATATTGGTATCAGTAATGGTCAAGTTATTGATTTTGTTATAATAGATGCTCCTACTGATAAGCCTGTAGGTTTTTTTGATTATCTAATATGTGGAGGTGTAAAGCCTATATTAAAACTTGGATTTTTTAATGCTTTAAAGTTTCTTAAGCTTTCTGATGAAACAGAATATGTTGTTAAAGGTATTAAAGAACCAAGATGGCATTTATATTTTTTAGTAGTAGACCCAAAATATCAAGGTATAGGATATGGTACAGATGCAATAAATAATTTTTTGATACCTTTTGTTAAAGAAAAAAATGGTAAGCTTATTACTGTTACAACTAATTCAAAGAAAAACATTAATTTTTACACTAATAATGGTTTTACTCTAATCAAAGAAGAAACTCTTAAATATAAAAATAGAACTGTTAATAATTGGAGCTTTAGAATGGATTTATGATATTAGATATTAAATTGGAGATTGGTTTATGGATAAGTTTTATGAAAAAATAGATAGGGATGGCTTTATTAATAAACAAGATAAAGAACATGTAGATGTAGAAAAAGAAATGATACGTTGTCATGATTTATCGCTTAAGATTAGTTCTTTAAGACCTACAGATTCAAATTATAAGAGCTATTTAGAAGAATTATTGCAAGATAAAATTGATGATTCAGTCTCTATAGTATCACCATTTTATTGTGATTTTGGTTCTCGTTTAAAGCTTGGTAAAAATATAATTATTAATAAAGGGGCAACAATTTTTTCTGCTGGATTAGTTATAATTGAAGATGATGTATTAATTGGACCTGATGTAAAAATTATAACTGTAAATCATGATTATAATGATAGACATAATAAAATATATTTTAAAAAGGTAGTAATTAAAAGAAATGCCTGGATTGGCGCGGGAGCGATTATATGTCCTGGAGTTACTTTGGGCGAAAATTGTGTTGTTGCTGCTGGGGCAGTTGTAACAAAGGATGTTATGCCAAATACTTTAGTTGGTGGTAATCCAGCCAGATTCATTAAAAATATTTAACAATCTTAAGTGTGGCATATTTGTTGCATATTGTTTGATATAATATTATTAAAGAATTGGGGTGTGGTTTTATGAAATTAGGAAAAAATAAAGAATTATATGATTGTAGTATTCAGGGATTTATAGCTGATAATTTCAAAAATTTTAAAAGTGATAATGAAATGGATTATATTAATAAATCTGTTGCATATATTTTAAGATATGGACTTAATGAATTAAATCCTCGTTTTAGTTTAGAAGAATTAATACATAATTTTAAAAATCAGGTTGAAATAATTGTTGCTAAAAAGCAATTGGAAAATGATCCTAATGATTTAACAAATATGCATTCTAAAGAAAATGATTTAGCCTTAAAATATTTATTTAAGGATCCTGTAGCTTTTGTTAAAGCAAAATTAGAAGATGATGATTATTATAATTCTATAAAGGATGCTAATTGTGAAGGATTAAAGGATTATGAAAAAAAGTATTATGTACGTAGGCTAGATACTAATAGAAAATATCTTATAAACTTGCTTGGCAATACATTAGATGATGATAGATTAGAAAATGATAAAGTAGAAAATGATATGCCTTTTAAAGACCTATATAATGGTTTTGAAAATGGTCGAAGAACTGTTTATTATTTTAAGGTATCTTTAGAAGGTAAAGTGCCTGAAGGTATTGATAATAAGTTAGAAAGTATGAAACCTAAATCATGGGAAAAGTTCTTTAAAACAACATCAAAAGAATATAATGACTTTACCAAAACTATAAGCGCATATAAAGTATTAAAAGAAAATGTAGACGGTGATACTAAAATTATCGAAGAAGCTACAATGAAATACATAAGACATAAATTTCCTAAATTGAAAGAAGGAGAGCTTCCAACTCAAGAACAAATATTTAAGCTTAAAGGAGCTGGAAAGGATAGAGCCTTATTCTGTTTAAAGGTTTTAGAAACAATAAGGGATGTCAGGCAAATTCAAGGTCAAGTTTCTAAATTGAATGAAGCGGTAAAATCTTTAGATTTAGGTGAATTGAAACCTGAATATATAAAGTCTAATGCTAAATATGATGGAACTATTCAAAAGGCTAATGATGTAAAAAAATCTAATAGTAGATTAAAAAATTCATCAATGAAAGGATCTAAAGAAAATAAAAAGGGAAAAAAGTTTCAATTTGACGAATCAGTTGATAAAACTAAAATTAGAACAAAGGAAAAAGGCGGACCAAAAGGTGTTAAGCTTTTACCTTTAGCTCAAAGATTAAAAAATAAAGCTGAACAAAGAAGTCAAATGAATAGATGGGAAGATTTGAAAGTAGAAAGAGAGGAAGAAGAAAAAAAGCTTCAAAAAGAACTAGAACAAAATTCTAAAAAAGAAGTTATTGAAGCAAGCGATAATAAAGAATTCCAAGCAAATCTTGAAAAGGATTCAAAGGAAGTATTTGTTGAAAATAAAATTGATGAAACTGAAATTTCAACAACTGTAAATGATAAAGTAATAGAAGTAGCTGATTCAAAAGAATAAAGAAAAAAGCATAGATTTTTCTATGCTTTTATTTTGACATAAAATTATCTATAAATGGGGAATAATTAGCCATTTTATAGTAATTTTTTTATCAAAATGCTAAAATATAATAAATAATATCGATATTTTTTTAATTATAGTTTGTTTAATGCAATTGTTTGGGGAGGCGAGAAGCATTATGAAAAAAACTTGGATTATAATTGTAAATGTAATGATTATGTTTGCTATGTTGCTTTTCGTTATTCTATATTCTAATTTTGAAGCAGAAGAAACGCAAAAAAGACAAATAGAGCATTTTGAAAATACTACAATTACAATGGAACATGTTACAGAAAATTATTTAGAGGGAGAACAAAGAATCTGTGATGTTTGGGCACGTTATATTAATGAAAATGATATGACAATGGATGAGGCAATTTCTTTTATTCGTGTTTCTCATGTACTGCCTAATGCATCAGCTCATATTGTTTATCTTGATACTTTAAAAGGCTTATCTACAAGAGCTAAAAATAATGAATCTAGTGATTATAGTGTTTCTTATGAGCGTATGGAATTATTAAATGATTTAAGCTGGATTCATAATATAGGAACTTCTATTAATATATCAAGAGCCTATACAAATCCTGTTAATGGAGAACAATCTATTGCCTTTTGTAACTTAATAAATTTATATGAGAATAGCCAAACTAAAGAAGCAATATTATTAAGAGTTCTTCCTATTTCAGAATTAATGGATAAATGGGTATTTCCTCAAGAGGAATTTGAAAATACAGAGCTTTCTATAATTGATGCTGATGGAGATTATATTATAAAAGGATATTCATATAAGAACTCTAGCTTTTTTGAATTTTATAAGTCATATAATTCAATAGATGCATCTAATCAAAAAGCATTTTTTGAAAATATTACTTCATCAACTGGTTCATTTATTATGTATAATTCTAAAGGTGAAAAATGTATTTTAGCTTATACACCTTTTGATGCAAATGGTGGATGGACTTTATTAAGCTTAATGCCAATTAAATATTTAAATGTTAAAACAGAAAATTGGTTATTAATTGGATTTATATCAATTGGTCTTTTAATATTATTTGTTTTTGATTTTGCTGTTATTTTACGTTTTAATAAAAAGCTTCAAATTGCTGCAACTGAAGCAAAATCAGCAAGCAAGGCCAAGACAGACTTTTTATCTACAATGTCACATGATATAAGAACTCCTATGAACGCAATAATTGGTCTTACAACTATAACAGAAAAGAATGTTGAAGATACTAAGCTAGTTAAGGAAAATTTAAGGAAAATTAGTCTAGCTAGTAATCATTTATTAACCTTGATTAATGATATATTAGATATTTCTAAGGTCGAAAGTGGAAAATTAAATTTAAGTTCTCAATCATTTTCTTTAGTTGATTCTGTAGATAATTTAGTTAATTTAGCAGGACCAATGATTAAAGAAAAAAATATTAAATTTGATTTCCGTGTAAGCAATATAAAAAAAGAATATTTATATGCAGATGAGCTTAGATTGAATCAAATATTTATTAATATATTATCTAATGCTATTAAATATACAGAGCCTTTTGGAAGTGTTTCTGTTGATTTAAAGGAAGAGGATAGTCCAAAGGATAAATCAGTAAGATTAATATATAAAGTAGAAGATACCGGAATAGGCATGAGTAAAGAATTTATGAAAACTATGTATGAGGCATTTTCTCGTCAAACTGATAGCAGAGTAAATAGTATTCAAGGTACTGGTTTAGGTCTTGCAATTACAAAACAAATGGTTGATTTAATGAATGGAAAAATTGAATGTCAAAGTGAAGAAGGTAAAGGTACTACATTTACTGTAACATTAGATATTTTAATTGCTGACCATCAAAGAGAAAATATGAAGCTAGATTCTTTAGATGTATTGATTGTAGATGATGATGAAATATTACTTGAAACTGCAAAGGATACAATGGAATCCTTAGGCTTAAATGTATCCATAGAATCTGATAGTCTAAAGGCGATAGATTGTATTAAAAAAAGACATGAAGAAAATAATGATTATGATGTTTTAATTGTTGATTATAAAATGCCTAATGTTGATGGCATCGAAATGATAAGAAGAATAAGAAAGGATTTAGGTATAGAAATACCTATATTATTAATATCAGCATATGATTGGACTGAAATAGAAAAGAAGGCTATTGATGCAGGTGCAACAGGCTTTATTAATAAGCCACTTTTCCCTTCAACTATTTATGATAAATTAATAGAATTATTAGGAAAAGAAAAGAATGATATTGAACCAGAAAATGATTATTCTGATTTAGCAGGACTTAATGTATTAATTGCAGAAGATTATGATATAAATTGGGAGATTATAAAAGCACTTTTAGAAATGTATGGAATAAATTCCGTTAGAGCTTTAAATGGTCGTGATTGTTTGAATAAAATTATTGAATCAAAGGAAAATGAATATGATTTAATATTTATGGATATTCAAATGCCAGAAATGAATGGACTTGATGCAACAAAAGCTATTAGAAAGCTAGATAATCATTGGGCTAAATCTATACCTATTGTGGCTTTAACATCAGATGCATTTTCTGAAAATGTAACAGAATGCTTAAATGCAGGTATGAATGGACATATTGCTAAGCCTGTTGATATTAAGCTTTTAATAAAAGAAATTAGAAGAATTAGGGAGGAAAAAAAGCGATGAAGAGGTTATTATATATTTTTTTAAGCATCTCTATGATAGTTTTACTTATTTCCTGTAAAAATGAAAAGAAAAATGATGAGGCCTTTATACCTTCTTTAGATACAAAAACTAATTGTAGCATCAAGGTTGCTGGAAGCTATGGCAATTTTGAAGCTTTAGAGGCAGAATTTATGAAATTTAATAATTATTATCCAAATGTTAAGCTAAGCTATGTAAAGATTGATGATTATGATAATAATATTTCAAAGGTGCTTGATTCAAATGATAAGCCAAATATTTTCTTTTCATATCCAAGAATGATTGGAAATGATAAATTTAATTCAGTTATAAATCATATGGAAAATATTAATGATACAGCTTTAAAATCAAATCTTGATTGTATTAGACCTGGTTTAATTAATAATGATACAAATGGAAAAATATTAATGATTCCAGTTTTATCTAGAACATATGGAATGCTAATTAATAATGATTTATTTAAAAAAGAAAACCTAGATGTTCCAACAACTTTAACTGAATTAAAAAATGTTTCTAATTCATTTATTGAAAAAGGTTTTAAAAGTCCAATGATGGGATATACCTTATCATCTTCAAGCTCATTGATGAATACAATTGCTTACCCACTTTTTGTTGCTACACTTGCTAATAATAAAGAAGCATTAGCTTTAGCAAATGATTTAAATCCAAGTGCAGGAATTTATATGAATGATGCATTAAAAACTGTTTTAGATTTTTTAAATAATAAACTTTTTGACTTAGAAGAATGTGATAAAATTTCTAATAATTATGAAAAAGTGATTTTCCGTTTCTTTGAAGGTGATGTTCCTATGATGGTATGTACTGCTGATACAGTATCAGGAACTAAAAAACGTGAATCTCAATCAGAATATTTTACGAAAAATCCATTTGCATATTCATTTATACCTATTCCTTTAACAGAAAATGGTGGTTATTTTATTGATAGTCCATCAATTGAATTTTCTGTTAATAAGGATTGTAATAATTTAGATATGACAAATGAATTTATGAGATTTTTAATTACAACTAAAGAATTGAATGATATGGCTTATGCAAAAGGATTAGTGTCACCAACTAAAACAATGCCAGAAGATTCAATGTTTAAAGCCTTCACAAGTGTTAGTCAAGATAAAATAATTTCTCCTGAAGTAATTGGAATAAAAGACCCATTAACAGTTCAAATTCGTATTGCTTCACATAAGGTAGGAAGAAAAGAATTAACTATAGATGAAGCAATTTTAGGATATGGTAGCTATAAATAATATTTAAATCATATAAAGCGGGTTATATTTATGAAAAATAATATTATTAATAAATTAAAAAGATATATTTTAATAGTAGAAGATGAATTTATTAATCAAGAAATATTAAAAGAAATTTTATCTAAAGAATATGAAGTTTTAATTGCTAATAATGGATTAGAAGCTTTAAATATTTTAGAAAAATCTTTAAAACCTATTTCTTTAATTTTAGCTGATTTAAATATGCCTATAATGGATGGATTTACTTTAATAAAGGAATTAAAAAAGGATAATCTTTATAATAATATACCAATAATTGTTATAACAGGAGATAAGGATAGTGAGCTTAATGCTTTAAATTTAGGGGCAGTTGATTTTATTACAAAGCCTTTTGATTTAAAAGAAATAATATTAGCTAGAATAAATCGTTCTATTAAACTTTCAGAAAAAAGAATTATAGTTAAGGCATCTGAAAAGGATGAATTAACTGATGTTTATAATAAGCATATTTTTGAAGAATATGTTTTAAGAATTGATAAATATAATTTAGATGAATTAAAGGATATGGTTGTTTTAAATTTAACTCATTTCCATTTATATAATGAATTATATGGTAAGGATGAAGGCGATAAAGCATTAATTTATATTGCAGATATATTAAAGGATATTGCAAGAATTAATGATGGTATTGTTGCAAGATTACAAACAGATTATTTTGCATTATATATTAATCATTTAAATGATTATAATGAATTAGTAAATAAAATTATTAGTGATTTAAAGGATAAATATAATATTAATATATCAATTAGATTAGGTGTTTATACAATAAATAATAAGGATGAAAATGTAGAAAGCAGAATTAATAGAGCTAAGCTTGTTTGTGATGAAATAAGCAAATCTAATAATAAATTTTATAATGTTTATAACGAAGCCTTACAACAAAAACAATTGATTGAAGAAAAACTAGTTCATGATTTTAATAAAGCTATTATAAATAAAGAATTTAAGGTTTATTATCAACCTAAAATATCTATTATAGAAGGTAAATATAAATTATCTTCAGCTGAAGCCTTAGTTAGATGGATTCATCCTGAACTAGGCTTTATATCACCAGCAAGCTTTATTCCCCTTTTTGAAGAGAATGGTTATATTAAAATGTTAGACCAATATGTTTGGAATGAAGCAGCAAAGCAAATTAAAGCTTGGTATTATAAATATAATTTGGTTTTACCTATTTCTGTAAATATTTCAAGAATAGATTTATTTGATGAAAAGATAGTTGAAACAATTGAAAAAATTGTTAAAGATAATAATATTAAACCATCTAATTTATTATTAGAAATAACTGAATCAGCTTATAATAATGAAACAGATCAAATAGTTGAAATTATTAATAAATTAAGAGATTTAGGATTTAAAATTGAAATTGATGATTTTGGTTCAGGATATTCATCACTTAATACTTTAGCAACACTAACATTTGATTTTTTAAAGCTTGATATGAAATTTGTACAGGATATGTTTAAAAATGATAAAACATTAAAGATGATAGGAATAGTTTCTGATATTGCTAAATATTTAAATGTTAAATTAATTGCTGAAGGAGTAGAAACAAAAGAACAATTAAATAAATTAAAAGAATTAAAATATGATGTTATTCAAGGTTATTATTTTTCAAAGCCAGTTAATAATATTGAATTTGAAGAATTCTTTGGAAAGGATTTTAATTAAATGCTTACTATAGAAAAATTAAATAATTATGGGGCAAATACTATAGATGGTATTAAAAGATGTGCTTCAAATAAGGATTTATATTTAAGACTTGTAAAAACAGTACCTTCTAATGAAGGTTTTAAATTATTATATGATTCAATAAAAAATAATGATTTGAATAATGCATTTACTTATGCCCATGGTTTAAAAGGTATATTAGCTAATTTATCATTAGACCCTATATTAAAACCTATTATTGATATAACAGAATTATTAAGAAATAAAGAAAAAATAGATTATACAAATTATATTAATTTAATAGAAGAAGAAAGAAAAAAATTAGAAAATATAATTAATAATTAATATGTAAAGGAGCTTAGATAAGACTAAGCTTTTTTAATTTTTTTAATTAAAATAGCGTTTTTATAGATTAAAAATGACGATTTTGCTTGTATTCTTGGAATTTAATGATAAAATAATCGAGTTTGAAAGAGGTCAAAGTTATGAAAAAATTACAAAATATTTTTTTAAACTTAATACTTCCTGGAATTATTTTATCTGGTTTTATTGGATTTATAGTTGGTATAGTTATATTCTTCTATAAATTGTTATGGAATATATTATCAGAAAAAAGTATTTCATATTATGAATACATTAAAGAGCATTTATGGTTAATTTCTATAAGCATTTTAATTATTATGATTTTCGCTTTTATTCAAACTATTGTTATCAAGTATGTACCTGAAAGTAAGGGTGGAGGAATACCAACAAGTGAAGGAATTGTTAGAGGATCATTAAACTGCAATCCTTTATTAACTATGGTATCAACTATCTTTTTATCATTTATATCACTTTTTGTAGGTGTTCCTTTAGGAAATGAAGGACCAAGTGTAATTGTAGGTACTACTTTATCTAGTGCCTTTTCAAAAATATTACCTGAAAAATCAAGAGCCTATAAAAAATATATTATGACAGGTGGATCATCAACTGCCTTTGCCGTTGCAACAGGTGCACCTATTGCTGGTATGCTATTTGCTTTAGAAGAAATACATAGAAAATTTTCTCCTATGATTTTAATGGTTACAATGTCAGCTGTAATATGTGGCACAATTACTGCCTATGAATTATCAGAATTATTTAATGTAAATTATAGAATGTTTGAATTTTTTGAAATTGCATCCATTCCTTTAAATAAAATATATATCTTTATTATAGTTGGATTAATAGTTGGTATTATAGCCTTTTTATTTTCAAAATTAATCGCCTTTTTAAAATATTTATTAGAAACTAAAACTAAAAAAATTAATATTTATTATAAAATCTTAACAGCCTTTTTATTATCATTTACCTTAGGATTGGTTTTAATTGATAGTATTGGTGGAGGACATATATTAATTGAAAATTTATTATTTAAAAATAATTACAAGTTATATTTATTAATTATTTTATTTTTAATTAAATTTATAATGATATCATTTAGTAATTCATCAGGAGTAACAGGTGGTATGTTTATTCCTATTTTAACTATAGGAGCATTAATTGGAGCAATTTTAGCAAAGCTTTTTAATATGGAAGAATATTCAATGCTATTTATTACCTCATCAATGGTTGCCTTTATGGGTTCAGCAATTGGCTGTCCTTTATCTGCAATTGTTTTTGCCTGTGAAGCTTTAAGTGGTTTAAGTAATATAGTTCCAATTATATTAACTGTATTTGTTGCGTATGCTGTATTTAAAATATCTGGATCAAGTACTGTATATGATATTATTTTAGAAGCTAAGCTAAAGGATAAATATAAGCTTAGAGATTTTGTTGTATGCGATTTTGTTTTTACAATTCAAAAGGATTCTTTTGCATGCTATAAAACAATTAGAGATTTATTACTTCCGGCAAATGCGATAATTTTATCTATTCAAAGAAAGAATAAGCATCATTTTAAAATGGATAATTTAGGTGATAAGATTCTTTATGAGGGTGATATTATTACATTAAGAGCTCAAACTGTTAATATTAAAAAGATTGAAAGAGAAATAAAAGCTTTCTTTGGAGAACAAGAAGAAATTATTCAAAATGTTATCCAAGAGAAAAATTATGTAAGAGATGATTTTTAGTTTAAAATATTATGATAGTTTTTGCAAAAAAAACTTTATTTTATAATACTAAAGTGATATATTTAAACACGGTGAAGTTTTTTGAAAAAGTATTTTTATGTTTTATTTAGTGGCTTATTATCAGGCATTTTTATAGGAATAGGTGTCACAGTGTTCCTATCTACACTTCCTTATAATAAGGTTTTAGGTTCATTCCTATTTGGATTTGGACTATATTGTGTTATTATTTTTGAATCATTTTTATATACAGGTAAGGCTGGATTTATCTTAGATAATAAGCCTAAGTATTTAATTGATTTACTTATTGGACTAATTGGAAATTTCATTGGTGTATTTCTAATTTGTGCTTTAATATTAACTACAAGATATGGAAATAATTTAAGTGAGTCTGCTCGTTTATTAGTTGATACTAAATTAAATGATGATCCATTTTCTATTTTCGTATTAAGTATATTCTGTGGCTTTATGATTTATCTTGCAGTTGTTGGTCACAACAAATGTGAAAATCCTTTTGGTAAAGTTATAATTTCTTTTTTAGCAATTGTAATTTTTATTCTTTGTGGATTTGAGCACTGTGTTGCAAATTGTGGCTATTTTACATATGCAGGTTTATTTTCTTTAAAAGGAATCGGTTATATATTATTAATGGTAATAGGTAACGGAGTTGGTTCTGTAATCTTAGATGGAACTATTAAATTAGTATTAAAATTTAAAGAAAATAAAGAACAAATTAAAGAGTGATTTGAAAAAATATAAAAAATATCTCCAATTCTGGAGATTTTTTTGTTTGGTAAACGTTTTTTCGTTATTATTTATATAAAAAATGATTATAATAATATATATAAGAAAAGAAAAAGGAAGGGATATTATGGAAAGAGTAGTTTATAAGAAGTCTTTTGCAGCAAAAATGATTCTTGCTCAAAATGAATCTATTAATGTTTATCAAGAATTAAAGGAAGCTTGTGCTAAAAGAAAAGGTATTTCAAATCGATTAAGCTTCGAAAAGGAAACAATCAAATTTGGTAGAGTTAAAGTAGGTATGATGAAGATTGCAAGAAAAAATATTAGCTTATATCTTGCGATTGACCCTAAAACATTAGAAAATAGTAAATATAAATTTGAAGATGTTAGCGATAAAAAATCATATGTTGATTATCCTACTAAATTAAATTTAAAGAGCAAAAGAAGTGTTAAATATGCAATTGAATTATTAGATAGCTTATTTAATAAATTTGATGCTAAAGAACAAGAACTAAAAGAAGTAGATTATAAGGCTCAATTTTATTATAGAGATTTTGATGAATTATTAAGACAAGGATTCATTAAAAAATATGTATATCGTAAGATTGATAATAAAACTGTTTTAGTTGAAGAAAAGGTAAAAGAATATAATGTTTGTTTTAAAGCAAAATTATTATATTGTGCTACAAATGAAGCAGAAGATTTATACATTATCACAAATCAAACAAATTGGGATCCTAAAAAGGCAACTAAGATGGTAAGAGTTGAAACTAATTTATTTGAAGCTAATATGAAATTTGCTGAAGGAACAAAATTAGAATTTAAGATTTGTAGATCAGATTCATTTGCTGATGTAGAAAAAGGTATTTGGAAAGAAGAAATTGTAAACCATCATTATGTAATTAATCAAGATTTAGAAATCGAAGATTTAATTCATAATTTTAGAATTAATTAATATTTATATATTAAAGGAGCAAGTGCTCCTTTTTTTTATAAAAAAAGTATTGACTAATATAATACCTCGTGATATGATGTATAGCGTAAGACGAAGTATAACGCTAAGTGAGGTATAAAAGATGGATGCACAATTAAAAAGAGGTGTCCTGGATGTATGTGTACTTGCGGCAATTAAAAATGAAGATTCATATGGATATAAAATAATAAAGGATGTATCTCCTGTATTAAAATTATCTGAATCAACATTATATACAATTTTAAAAAGGCTTGAAGAGGCTGATATGCTTGAGGTAAGACCTACAATGCATGAGGGAAGAGTTCGTAAGTATTATCATATTAAATCTAAGGGAATAAAAAGAATTGAAGAATTTAAAAGTGAGTGGAAGGAGATTATGAATATTTATTCATTTATAATTAAGTAGCCTATGAGAAAAGAAGAATTTTTGAAAGAATTAGAGAAAAGATTAATGGGTTTACCAAAAGATGAAATAGATTCTAGATTATCATTTTATAGTGAAATGATTGATGATCGAGTTGAAGATGGTAAAACTGAAGAAGAAGCAATTTTGGATTTAGGAGGAACAGATGAGGCTGTAAGACAAATAGTTAATGATACTAAATTTGTTAGTCTTGTTAAAAATAAAATAAAACCTAAAAGAAGAATTTCAGGATTTGAAGTATTATTATTAATTATTGGTTTTCCTTTATGGTTCCCATTATTAATTGTTTTTGGAGTATTATTATTAGTAGCATATTTATTATTATGGATTTTAGTAATAGTAACTTATTCAGTTGAATTTGTGATATTATCTGCAAGTGCAGCAAGCTTTATAAGATTTTTTATGGAATATGTTAATGACCATACATTTGATCAAGCTGCAATCGCAGTTGGACTTTTATCAGCTGGAGTTGGATTATTGTTCTTATTTTTATGTGCAGGCGCAACAAAAGCATCGTTTAAAATTACTAAAAATATATTGTTTAGTATTAAAAACAAGTTAATTGGAGGAGCAAAATGAAATCAGTTAAAAGATTAATCGTATTTTTAGCTATTATTTTTATAATTAGTGGAAGCATATTTTTAGCATTTGCTATAAAAAATAATGCTTTTGCTCAAAAGGATACAGTAGAAAAAACATATGAAATTGATGGAGAGTTTCAAAATATAAGTGCAATTTTAGAAATTGAAGATTTAGAATTCAAATTAGCAACTGATGGTAAAAACAAATTTGTATGTAATGAAAAAGAAAAAATTTATCATGAGATTTTAGTTAAGGATAATTGCTTAAGCCTTAAAGGAATAGATGAAAGAAAATGGTATGAAAAGATTTTTATCTTTGATTGGAATTTCAATTCTAAAAAATCAACATTATATTTAAATAAAAGTACACTAAATAATTTAGTTTTAAATTTAAGTATAGGAAGCTTTAAGGTTGATAATGAATTTACATTTGAAAATGCTGATTTAGTTTTATCTACAGGAGATTTAAAATTTAATGCAAATATAACAGATAATCTAAATGTTAAATTATCAACTGGTAGCACATCTATTAATGATTTAGATTGTAAAAATATAGAAATTAAATCATCAACAGGTTCAATTGAACTAAAAAATGTAAATTGTAATAGCTTAAAAGCAAGTGCTTCAACAGGTGAAATTAAATTACATAATGTTATAACAAATGATTTAATTGAAATTAATGCATCAACTGGTGATGTGTTATTAGATGAAGTAGATTCAAAAACTATTTATGTTAAGGTGTCAACAGGAAGCATAAGAGGTGTAATTTTATCACCAAAGAGATTTGAAGCAAAGGCTTCAACTGGTAATGTTAATGTACCTTCAAGTACTACAGGTGGTTTATGTACTTTAATCACATCAACCGGAAGTATTAATGTTTCATTAAAATAATAAAAGACAAAATGTTAGTAAATTTTAATTGTTTACTAACATTTTTATTTAAATACTATATATTATAATAAGAAGTAGAAAAATCTAGTTTTTATTTTTAATATAGATTTAAAAGTATTATAATTAAATAAATGATTTAATGGATTTAAAGGAGAATGTTATGCCTAAATTAATTTTAATTGGAGGAGATTTAGCAGGTGGCAAATCTCGTTATGCAAATATCTTAGGAGATAAATATAATTTATTAGTTATAAATAAGGATAATTTAAAAGAAATAGCAGGAGATAATTTTTTTGCTAAGAATAGAGAAGAAAATAAAAAGTTATCAGTATTATCATTTGATATAATGAAATATATTATATATAAGAATAAGGATACTTTAGTTTTAGAATCAAATTTTAAAGATTATGAAATGGAAGAATTAAAAAAAATAACAAAGGAATTAAATTATGAGGTTTTATCATTAGTTTTTAAAGGTGATGATAAAGTTCTTCATGAAAGATTTTTAAAAAGATTAAATGAAAATAGGCATTATGTTCATAAATCAGAAGATTTTACTGATATAAAGGATTTCAGTAAAATGCTTGAAGGTTTAAGAAAAGTTGAATACATTGGTAAAAAAATTTTTGTTGATTGTACTAATTTTAAATATCAAGAGGACAAATCAATATTTTTAGAGGTTGAAGATTTCTTAAAAATGTCATTAAAATAACGGTTTTTGGCCGTTATTTTTTTGTGAAAAAATGAAAGCGATTTTATTTGAAATTTAATAAAAAAAGTGTTGACACAAAAGTTCGTTAAGCGTATAATACTACTCGTGCGCTGCAGAAAACGGTGCACAAAACAAATGACAAATTGGTCTTTGAAAACTGTATATAACTTTGTAAAACGACGAAGAAAACAAGTAAACGCAATTCAAGAGTTTGAATGAGCGAAAGAGATTAAACGAAGAAGAAATTCTTCAAAACATATATTTTTTATGGAGAGTTTGATCCTGGCTCAGGATTAACGCTGGCGGCGTGCCTAATACATGCAAGTCGAATGGTAGTAGCAATACAAACCATGGCGAACGGGTGAGTAACACGTAGGCAACCTGTCTTTAAGACGAGGATAACCGTTGGAAACGACGGATAATACTGGATAGGACATCACAAAGGGCATCCTTAGATGTTTAAAGGTTATCATGCCACTTAGAGAGGGGCCTGCGGCGCATTAGCTAGTTGGTGAGATAACAGCCCACCAAGGCGATGATGCGTAGCCGGACTGAGAGGTTGAACGGCCACAATGGAACTGAGAACGGTCCATACTCCTACGGGAGGCAGCAGTAGGGAATTTTCGGCAATGGGCGGAAGCCTGACCGAGCAACGCCGCGTGAACGAAGAAGTATTTCGGTATGTAAAGTTCTTTTATTAGGGACGAAAAGACAGATTGACGGTACCTAATGAATAAGCTCCGGCTAACTACGTGCCAGCAGCCGCGGTAATACGTAGGGAGCGAGCGTTATCCGGAATTATTGGGCGTAAAGGGTGCGTAGATGGCAATGTAAGTCTTGTGTAAAATTGTTGGGCTCAACCCAATAGGGCACAAGATACTGCATAGCTCGAGTATTGGAGAGGCAAGTGGAACTCCATGTGTAGCGGTAAAATGCGTAAATATATGGAAGAACACCAGTGGCGAAGGCGGCTTGCTAGCCAGATACTGACATTGAGGCACGAAAGCGTGGGGAGCAAACAGGAT
>JAFXUP010000021.1 GCA_017524905.1 Acholeplasmatales bacterium
AGAAAACCTAATACATTATCAGGTGGACAAAAACAAAGAATCGCAATCGCTCGTGCTTTAATTAAAGATCCTAAAATAATTATGGCTGATGAACCAACTGGTGCTTTAGATTCTAAAACAGGAAAACAAGTATTTGATACATTAAAAAAATTATCAAAGGACCACTTAGTAATAGTTGTTTCTCATGATAGAGAATTTTCTGAAATTTATGGTGATAGAATCATAGAATTAAAGGATGGAAAGATTTTATCAGATGAAACAAAAGAAAAAATTGATGCTAAAGTAATCAATGAAAATATAGAGATTGTTGGTAATAACACATTATCCATTAAAAATAGTAAAGATTTAAATGATAAAGATATAAAAGAAATTATAAATTTTATTTCTAATAGTGATCAACAATTAATAATATCTAAAGATAATGATGATATTAATTCATTTAAAAAAGCTAATAGAATTGATGATTCAAATAAAACAGAAAAATTCTTAGCAACTAAAGATGAATCAATTAAAACTAAAGAATATAATGAAAATGATGCAAAATTAATTAAATCTAAAATGCCAATGAGTAAGGCAGCTAAAATGGGTATTTCTTCTTTAAAGGTTAAGCCATTTAGATTAATATTAACAGTTTTATTAACTGTAACATCATTTATATTATTTGGCGTTGCTTCTTCTTTAATGAATTTTGATAAAGCTAAGGTTTTAAACAATAGCTTCAACACATCTGAGTATGATGAAATATGCTTAGACAAAAAATATGAAATTCAAAAAAAATATTATTATAATGATAAATTATCATCAAGCTATACTACATATGATAGAACATATTTTACTCAAGAAGAAATAAATTATTTCAATCAAAAATATGGCAATAATGTTTTGCCAATATATTATTTAGGTAACTCTGAAATTTCACTTAAAAACACATCTGCAAAATCAACTACTCCAGCTACATTAACAACATATACAATAAAAGGATTTGCCTATGCAAATGAGAATTCTAAATATCGTAATTTATTATATGGTACATATCCTACTCTTACTTATGATATAGCTATATCTGAATATTATGCTAAGCTACTTTTAGCAAATAATATTACTGATCCTGAAACTAATGAAACTATAAAAATTGATTCACCTGCTGATTTAATCAATAAAGAAATATACTTTAGAGATTTTGAAAATCCTTTTACTATTAAAGCTATTTTTAAAGGTTCTGTTTTCCCTTCTTCTTTTGCTAATTATGATAATAAGGTTACTGTTGATGGTTGGGATACCCAAACAAGATATAAATTTACAAATTATTTAAATGATTCATATGATAAAGTAATTTTAGTATCTGATAAATTCTATTCAAATTTCAAAACAACTCCTTATATAAGTGAATCTGATACAAAAAAAGATTATATTGAATGTAATTATTATCAAATTGAAGCAAATGATAGAAACATTTACAATTCAGGTTATAAATTGCTTTCTGATAAAAATAATGAAATTATTTATTTAGATGAAGAAGCTACTAGCGATTATATAATTGTTGGATTTAATAATTTAGCAACTTTAATTTCTGGTGACAAACTTTCTTTAGATGATGATTTTTGGACTGATGATATAAAAGAGAAATTAACTGAATATGCATATAAGCATTGGTTAGCTTCAAGACAAGAATATTTAAAAGCATTATATAAGGCTCATACAGCTGAAGAGAATGAATATTTCAAAAACACTTATGAAGCTTATTATTATCTAGATGCTAAATTAAGCTTTTTATTATTCGATTCAACAAAAAATCAAGCTCAAATAGAACAACTTCAAGAATCAGAGACTTATAAAGAATTCATTAATAGAAGTGATAATAGTAAATATAATGACTTTTTAAATCATGCAAGCTTTGATAATAACGATGCTTTATATTTTGATGAACAAGAACTTTATAACTTTTATAGTGGCGCTAGATATTCTAACTACTTTAGTATACATAGTATTAGAAGTTTAAATAATAAAGATGTAATAGATTCTAATGAAAAAGAATTTATAACTTCAATAATAAATTATTTCATCAAAAAAATAGATTTAAACTTAAATGTAAACATTAAAATTTATAATGATACTACCCTAACAATCAATAGAAAGATTGCAGGTTATTATATTGACAACACAAACAATTACAATGATTATTATATTTATATAAATGAATCTGATGCTCAATACTTTAAAAAAACTAGTTATGAAACATCTGAAACTAATTATAAATTAGAAGATAGTAGTTCATATTATTTAAATGTATATCTTCCTATAAAGCAAAATAGTAATGTTTTTGCTGAATTAAATAATGTTAAGGATAATGGCTCATTCTACAATACTAATAATTCATTATATTCTTCAATTAACACAATTGTTGAAATGGTTAATGTATTAAAGCAGGTATTCTTCTATGTTGGTTTAGTTTTAGCAATATTTGCTGCAGTATTATTATTTAATTTCATTTCTGTATCAATCTCTTCTAAAACACATGAAATTGGTGTTTTAAGAGCTGTTGGTGCAAGAGGTAATGATGTATTTAAAATATTCTTCTCAGAATCATTATTTATCGCATTACTTGCCTTCTTCTTAGCATTAATTGGTGCATTTAGTATTGTATTATATTTAAATAGCTATATTGCTCAAGAATTAGGTTTAGCATTAAAATTATTAACATTTGGTCCTTTATCAGTTTCATTAATGCTAGGTATAGCTGTTTTAGTTGCGATAATTGCTACATTTATTCCTGTATATTTAATTTCAAGGAAAAAGCCTGTAGAATCACTAAGAAGCTTATAAATTAGCAAAAGACTATCATTCTGAACTGGGGTTTGTCAAGTGGACACACCAAAGTAAAAAATAATTAAATAACTAAAGGTAGTAAATTAGGATTGGCATGATTTCCAAATTGATTTGGGGTCATGCCTTTTAAATTTGCTTGTAACCTCTCATTATTGTAAAAATTTATATATTTAATTATTGCTTCTCTAAGGGCTGATTCATCATCCCATCTTAATCCATAAAACATTTCAGATTTTAGTGTTCCCCAAAATCCTTCCATAGGTCCGTTATCTATACATTTTCCAACTCTAGACATTGATTGTATCATTCCAGCTTGATCTAATTTAAATTTGAA
>JAFXUP010000165.1 GCA_017524905.1 Acholeplasmatales bacterium
TCCCTAGGGAATTGTATTCCTTTCTTTTTTTCTTTTGTTTATATGGGGACACATTCCCCATACCCTTTGGGAACTAATCAAAAGTTAATCAATAAGATTTTATTAAAAGTTAATCATAATATTTTTAAAAAATACAAAATAAGTGTTGACATTATTTTTTATTTTGATATAATTATTAACGCAGCACGAATTAAAGTGCTTTTAAATAGATGGACCCTTAGCTCAGTTGGTAGAGCAACTGACTCTTAATCAGTGGGTCTGGAGTTCGAGTCTCCAAGGGTCCACCAGTTATAATAATTCAGAGGCATAAAGCCTTTTTTTTTATATATTTTTTCTCTATAAAAAACAAAAAGGGGCTTAGTCTAATTTGTTTAGATCAAGTCCCATACTTACAAAAATGTAAGCCATTCTTTTTAAGAATTTTTTAATCATATCTACTCACTCCCTCTAGGTTTTAACGTCTTTTATCTTGACAAATGAGGGTGTGTTTCATTTCGCGTAATGTATATTACAACTTTTATTCGTTTTTGTCAACAACATTTTTAAAAAAAATTGAAGAAGCGTTTTCGCTTCTTCTTTTAAAAGGATGAAAAATGTGTTTTTTTAGTTTGGGGAATAAAAAGATAAAGTATATCGGCGCTTATCCTTTATCTTTTTACAGCTATATTATAAAAATTAAAACTTAATTTTAATTAAATTAAAGCTTAATTATAATTAAAATAATTATTTTTTACAATTGATGCACATGTTGCATCTTTTTTCTTCATAATTTTGTCCAAAATATTCAACTACATATTTATGAAGACATTTTCTTGTCGTTGCAAATTCTATCATTTTATCTAATTTTTTATATTTTGCTTTTTTAATTAATTCTAATTCCTTTGTACTTCTATCTTGTATTTCTATGTTTTCTATAAAATAATTAGCTGTTTTAATATCATTTACTGAAAATAACAATATTGCTTCCCGATATTTACCATCACGAGAGCATCTTCCTGTTTGTTGTAAAAAATCTTCTATTGAAGATGGTAAATCATATTCAATAACATATCTTATATCAGGTATATCTATTCCCATCCCAAATGCGTTTGTAGATATCATTATTTTTATTTCATGATTTGTAAACATATTTTGCATATATTCTTTTTCTTTAGGCTCTAATGTTCCATAATAATATCCAACCTTAAATCCCATATTATTCAAATAATCATAAACATATTTACAATTTCTAATAGTCAAGCAATAAATAATTCCTAATTCATTGTTATGATTTTTAATATAAGATATTAATTCATTTATTTTTTTATCTGTTCTTCTTACATCATAATATATATTTTTTCTATCAAATAAGGCACTAACTATTTTAGGATTATCTAAGCCTATACAATCAATTATTTTATTTAAGGTATTATTAGTTGCTGTTGCAGTTAAAGCTAAAATAGTTGGTCTTATTTTTAATCTCTTAACAAATATATTAATTTTTCCAATTGATATTCTAAAATCATCACTCCATAAAACCGTATGAGCCTCATCACATACAATTAAAGATATTTTTAATTTTAGTATTATGCTTAAAAAATATTCATTTTCTAATCTTTCAGCTGATACATATAAAATATCTATTTGTCCTAATCTTAATTTTTTATAAATTCTTTGTTTCTCATAATTATCTAATAAAGAATTTATATATTCAGCTTTTATTCCTTTTTTCTTTAAGCTCATAACCTGATCATTCATTAAAGCTACTAATGGGCTAATAACAATTGTTAATCCATCTAAAATCATGGCAGGAAGCTGAAATGTAATTGATTTACCAAATCCTGTTGGTAAAAGTCCTACTGTATCTTTTTTATTCAGAATTGAATCTATTATTTCTTCTTGTTCTTTTTTTAATTTATCAAATCCAAAATATTTTTTTAATATTTCTATTTTATCCATAAAAAAACACCTCCATATTAATAATAGAGATGTTTTATTATTTTTTTAAAAAATTTTTTAAATATTATCAATTTCACCATATTCTGATTCATCATTAATAAAATCATCAACTAATTTTGTTTCAACATATTGTGTAGTTATTTCTATTTTTAAATCAATATCTTCTTCTTTTTCGATTATTAAATTACCATTAATATCCTTTTCATAGCCAAAGGTAAAAATGTCTACTAATAAATTTTCATCTATATCCTTATAAGAATCATTAATTGTTAAATTCATATCTAAATCAAATTTCTTTTTCTTATATATATAATATATTAATGTAGCTCCACCTGTAATCGGAACTAAAAATATTAAAACTGTATTAATAGATGAAATCATATGAGAAAACACTATATCAAGCGGTAAATCCTCAATAGAAAAATCCTTAGGAGGTTTTCCTCCTTCTGGTGGGGCAGAAGGCATTTTACCTGGATCAAAATCCTTTGTTCCAAAATGCATACCCATATTGTTACCTTTTATAATTGAACGGGCGCCTGTAAGACATGAACCAAAATTTTTAAAAGTTTTTGTAACCTCATTAAATGTATTGGCTTCATTGATTTTCTTTTTTGTATTTAAATTAATAATTGTTCCAGCAAAGGCAACTAATATAACCACTATAGCAACTATACTATCAATTTTGGGAATTTTCATATGATTTGCTTTAATGAAGGTATGATTTATTTTCTTTTCTGCCATTGATGCAAAAATAATCATTAAAGCTGAAAATATAATTGTAAATATCAATAAAGGTGAATAAATAAAATAGATTAATGGGATTGCAATAATTGAAATAATTTTTAATATTATAAATGTCTTTTCATTAATTGCTCCCTTTAGCTTTTTTCTTGAGATTCCTAAGGAATCCTCACGTTCCATCTTTTTTATTTTATTTAAAGATCTTTTCTTTTTTAATTTTTGTTTTTTACTTTTTGAGATATTATGTGCCATAAGCTACTTCCTATTCATATCTTAAAGCTTCAACAGGATCTAATTTAGATGCTTTATAAGATGGAGCGATACCAGCTAAGGTTGAAACTAAAACACTTACTAAAAGACCTAAAATATAATATAAAGGATTATAGCTTATAAAATAAGCATCGGCCGCAATAACTGATACAATATTTGTTACAATGGCTATTAAATAAGCTAATCCTAAGCCTAAAGCTCCTCCTATTGTACCTAGTAAGGATGCTTCTGTTATAAACATTTTCAATATATCTTTTTTTCTTGCACCAATAGAACGTAAAATTCCAATTTCTTGAGTTCTTTCAATTACAGAAATATACATAACTATAATAATCATTATGGCTGATACAACCATTGCAATTAATGATACTGCTGTTAAAACTGTTGTGCCTAAATCAATATAATCTAATACAGTTGATGCTTCTTCATTTAATTCAGTTGCATTAAATCCTAAACTTTCTAATTCTTCTTTTACTGAATCAAGATATGTAATATCTTTAACCTCAACATAAAGACAAGTTGTATTAGTCGAATAATAATCCATATATTCGCTTGTAATATATCCTGTTGTTGATGATGAATCATCATATAAGCCTGATACCTTAAAATCATATGATATTCCATCATATATTAATGTTAAAGTAATACCTATTGCAGCAATTGCTTGATCATTAGTTAATGTCTCTGCAAAATCTAAATCAATGATTATTTCAGCTGATGATGCATAAGAACCATATAATAATGTTGGTGCATTTATTGAATTATATTCATAAACCTTTGCCATATCATAAGTTTCATCATTATATGTTGCTGTAACTGCTGAAATATTAGTAGATTTAGTGACATTTTTTACTCCACTAATTTCCTTTATAGTTGTTATTTTAGATGATCCAATTGTTGCATTCTTATCATATTCAGTGCTTATTATAGTCGATTTACCATCTGCTCCATAATAATCCTTAACATAATTAGTAATACCTCTAGATAATGCTAATATTAAAATTAAAGCTGCAATACCTATTGCTATACCAATTGAAACTAAAATATTTCTTCCTTTAGATGCAATAATATTTCTAAATGATAATTTAGTAATATCTTTAGTTTTAATACTTTTTGTTTCTACTTCTTTATATTTTTGATATTCTTTTTTAGGTCTTTTTTTCATTTCATCAGAAACTACTATACCATCATCTAGTTTTATTACTCTTGTACACATATTAGCAACAGCCTTACTGTGAGTAACAATTATAACAAGCTTACCCATTGCGGCTATTTCAGATAATATTTTATGTACCTGAGCTGATGCTTCCTTATCTAGGGCTCCTGTTGGTTCATCAGCTAAAATAATTTCAGGATTATTAGCTAAGCTTCTTGCGATTGCTACACGCTGCTTTTGACCACCAGATAATTGATTTGGATATTTATCTGCATGTTCCTTTAATCCAACTAATTCTAAAAGCTCTAAGGCTCTTTTTTTCATTTCATCTGGATTTATATCACTCATCTTCATGGCTATTTCAATATTTTCTCTTAAGCTCATATGTGAGATTAAATTATAATTTTGAAATATTAATCCAACCTGTTTTTTTCTATAATCATCCATTTGCTTTTCAGTGTAATCTCTAATAAATTTACCTCTTATTATTACACTTCCAGTATAATCAGTATCTAGTCCACCAATTATATTTAATAAAGTAGATTTACCACAGCCTGATTCACCTAATAAGGCAACAAGCTCACCTTTACCTAATTCTAAATTAACACCCTTTAATACATCCTGTTTTATGGTATTAGAAATATAATAGGTTTTACATAAATTTGCTATTCTTAAAATCGATGCCATATATTTACTCCTTTTATCACATCAATTTTAAAAAAAATACTTAAATTTTACTTAAATAATATATGTGAAAATATGAAAAAAAGCTTAGGTTAAACCTAAGCATTAAATATTTATTTAGTTTTTCCAAGGTTGACCATAATTATATTTTATACCTTTTGTTAAATCTTTCATAGCATCCGTAAAGTCACCTGTAGTAAATATAAATGTATCTATATAATATTCATAAGAATTAATGGTTTTCTTATAATTTTTATCTTCCATTCTTGCAACAACTTTAGTAGAGCTTTCATTATATAATTCAATATAAAGCCCATCGAATTTTTGTTGAGTAGGTCCATCATTATATACAAATAACTTTAAATATAAGTAACCATCTTTAACTTCACGCTCATAATTGCCATCAGCGTCAATTATAGGGAATAAGTATTTATTATCGGTATGGTCAAAAGTTCGATTTGGATTAAAATTATATGGAATTATCACATAAGATACTTCTACTGTATCTCTAACAGTACCATTCTTTTTTAATTCATATTTTACTTTAATTAATTGTTTTGCCGCATACTTATCTCTTAGTATTGTAGATTTTAAAGTGACATTATCGGCATTAGTCTCAAATTTTTTTCTTAACTCAGTATCAATTTCTTTTGCTGAAGGATAACTTGGAGTAGACATTCTATAGAAGAAAACTTCATTAATTGAAATATCCTTTAAATAATATTTTGGTGTAACCTTTATGTCAAACTGTTTATAGTTATCTTCACAAAAAACAGAAATTCTTACTGTTCCTTCTTTTAAAGCCTTAATTACACCATCATTAGAAATAGTTGCAATTTTAGGATTTGATGAACTAAATTCAGCTTTTGATGCATATTTAGTAGGATAAGTGCTTACAGAAAGTTTAACCTCTTGATCAACATCCATCATTTTTGGAATGTCATATACATTCAAATTTTTTACAATTACCCATTTTGCATATAATGTTAAATCATCTATAACTTTTGAATTAAAATCATATGATTTATTATAATTTGAATCTAAATACCAGCCTGCAAAAACCTTATCAGTTTTAGTAGGATCAGAAGGCTTTGAAACTGTTTTGCCACTTTCAACTATTACGCTATTTACATTTGTTCCTCCAACAGAATCAAATTTAATCTCACATTTTTTAATTTCCCATTTTGCATAAAGCTTTAAGTCTGATGTTATTTTAGTATCAAAATCAAATTCCTCTTTCAAAGTTGCATCCTTAAACCAGCCTTTAAATTCATTATTTTCCTTTGTTGGATTTTCTGGACTTGTTACCTTTGAACCACTATTTATTTCTAAAGAAACAACATTTGATCCACCATTTGTGTCAAATTCAACTTTATAAGTTATAATTTCCCATTTTGCATATAATGTTAAATCATTTGTTATTGCCTTTTGAAAATCAAATCTTTCCTTATAAGCCTCATCAATAAACCATCCCTTAAAATTATAATTGTCCTTTGTTGGAACTTCTAAGCTTTCAACCTTTTCTCCATTTTGAATAGATAAAGCTTCTATATTTGATCCACCATTTGAATTAAATGTTATGGTATAAGTTTTAATTAATTCCCACTTTGCATATAAAGTTAATTCAGATAAAACTGGTTCATCAAAATCATAAGCTTTTGTCAATGCTTCATCTTCAAACCAACCAGCTAATTTATATCCTTCTTTTGTTGTAGTTGGTGCCTTTTGAATTGCTACACCTGGTTCAACATATAAATCTTTTATAGATGAACCACCATTTGTAACATATGTTACTTTATATCCTGAAACCATTACTGCATATAATGTAATATCTTTTTTAATTTTAGTTTCAAAATCAAATTTGTTTGTTCCTGTTAAATCAGTATACCAGCCTGCTAAAGTAGCTTCTTCTTTTTCAAGCTTTGGTGCACTAACAGTTAAGCCTGATTCTACAGTAGAAACTATTTCTTTTTGTGTACCATCTACATCAATATAAATAAATTTAACAGAATAACTATTTTTATCATCTTTTGTTTTTCCTTCATTTATTGTTGTATCTCCCGTATTATCAGTAATCTCAAAGCTAATGATATCACATGATGCTAAAGCTAGCATAGATAATATAAAAATAAACCCCAATACTATTTTTTTCATAATAAACCCCTCTTATTTTTGCAAAATACTCTAACTATCATTATAGCATTAATATTTTCATATTCAAGTTTTGGTATAAGAAAAAGCTTGGGTCAAAATCCAAGCTTTAATACTCTTTTTTAATTTCACCTGTGACATTATACTTTTTTCTAAATTCTTCTAAATCCTTAATATCTTTTATTAAAGAAATTTCAATAAATTCCTTAGTTTCAATATTTTTAAAGCCAACAACCTGTTCGCCTGTACAAATAGATGCTTTTATTAAAGGAATATATTTTTCATTATCATAGGTATCAATATATGCTTTTTTCTTCTTTTTATTAAACATTATGTCTCCTTATATCCATTACTAAAATTTCTCCTGAAACACCATAGAATGCATATGTATATAAATAGAATGGAACAGAAATTAATGATGCTAGGGTAGCATTTTTAACAAGCAAACTAATTCCATAATGAATTCCAAAATAAATTGCTAAAATACAAATAAGCATTATTAATAATGCAAAAATATTTTTAGCATTTACAACTTTTGTAAATTTCATCTTTTTAGATTTTTGAACAGCCCATGCTGTAATTAAAGATGCTATTAGGTTTAAGATAAATAATAGTGGTGCTGAAATTAGATTCAACCATTCATATTTTTCTATAAAAATAGTAGTAAATGAAATTACAGTCGCAAAAACAATAGATGATAAAATTGCTTTAATAATTGTTCTTTTTAATCCTGTAACAAGCTTACATCTTTTAGCTATTAATATTGAGCATAAAATGTTTGTTAATAAAACGCCAACTAAATATACAATTAAACCAGCAATAATCATATTTTGAACATTTTGACCATATGATAAAGATAATTCTTCTGCCCCTTCTGTAATAGTAACTGAATTAGCCTTTAAATATTCAAAAAAGCCTGTAATTAAAGATGGAACATATTTTATATTAGTAAATAAATTAATGAAAAATCGGCTAAAATCAATCGTTTTAATATATTCTAAAGCCATATTAATTAATTCGTTTTCTTTTCCTTCTTCAAATGTTATATTACTATTTAAAAATCCAGTAAGACTAGTTATTGAGCTTGTAATTAATAGAAAAGATATTAAAACAATTAAAGTATAAAATAACAAAGCTGGTAAAAATACATATAATAAATTTTTTAAATAATTTTTAACCTCATACCAAATCATAAGTAAACACTCCTATATTTAATTAGATTATAAAACAATTTCAAAAAAATAAGAAGATGAAAATTAAATTTCATCTTCTTTCATTTTAAATGATTTCATCAGATACTATATATTTACCATTTTTAATATCTTCTTCTAATGTTTCAATTGGAAGTGGCTTACCAAATAAATATCCTTGAAGTCTACCACAGCCTATTTCACTTAAGAAATCAGCTTGTGCTTGAGTTTCAACGCCTTCTGTTAATGTAAGCATACCAATTTTTTCAGATAATTTAATAATAGCATCTAAGATAACCTTTGATACAGGCTTCTTTTCAAAATTAGTTAAGAATTTCATATCGATTTTTAATACATCAAAATGGAAATCCTTTAATACATTAAGTGATGAATACCCTGAACCAAAATCATCTAACCAAATAGAGAATCCATCCTTGCTAAGCTTATCCATACAGCTTTGTAATAATTCTAAATTAGAATTTAAGGCAGATTCAGTTATTTCTACATGAACATAATCCTTTGGAATTTGATATTTTTCAATCAAATCTTCAAATACTTTAACTGCATCCATTAATTCAAAATCTAATCTTGAGAAATTTAAAGAAACAGGAACAACTGGCTTACCAGCATCAAGTGAATTTCTTAAATCCTTACATACTAATTCAAATATTGCTGCATCAAGCTTATGAATTAATTTAACTTCTTCTAATACAGGAATAAAGTCACCTGGGGATAAGAATCCATATTTAGGATCAATCCATCGAGCTAAAGCCTCACAGCCACAAAGCTTTCTATCAGAGCTCCAAACAACTGGCTGATAATAAACTTTAATATAATTTTTCTCTATTGCTTCATCTAAATGATTAACAACATATTGCTTTTTCTTATATATATCATGCATACGATCATCATATTCAGCAATGATACTACTATATATATTTTTAATTGTTAAGGCTGCATATCTTGCTCTATCAACTGATGTATTAATATCTTCATCAACAGAAATTGGCTTAACAATACCAACCTTTAAATTTAAATATAATCCATGGGCATCAGAAATAATTAATTGATTTAATTCATTAATTTTTTCTTCTAAGCCTTCTCTTTTATCGAAAGCAACGAAATGGTCATCAGCCTCTCTTGCACTTAATTTACCAAATAATTCTTTAATTTTTTTAGCAAAATTTATTAAGAATTTTGTACCTTCTTCAAATCCCATTTGATCATTGTAGGTTTTAAAATTTTGAATATTGATAAATATATAGCAATAGTCATCCATTTTATCTGGAATAGTTTTTAATAAATCTCCTACCTTACCTACATAATAACCATAATTATGTAAAGGAGTCAATGTATCATATTTAGCTCTATATTCTAAATTTTCACTCTTTTTAGCTTCACTTATACGCTGTTGATAAATAGATACAGCAATAATAGTTAAAGAAATATAGAATGTAATATAATTAATTTTATCACCATCAGCAAATACTCTATTTGCAGGATCTCCATTTAATAATGCACCAAAAATTCCAAAAACAAAAGTTAGCATTAAAATAGAAATATATGGCTTCCAAATTAATAATGCACCAACATATGTAACCATTGTTAAAAAGCAAATTATAGATTTTATTTCATATAAAGGAAGGCCTCCTACACTTACCTCTCCTTTTACTTCCTTAGGTAGACCTGTACCTGAATAGAATCTTGAGAAAAAGTCAGTATAACCAACCTTAACACCAAATGCTAAGCACATTGCAGAAAATAATATCAAGGTTAAAATTGAAAATGCTATATGCTTTTTTCCATATTTATTGTTATACCAAATATGAATAACTATTGATAATCCTAATAAAAAGGCAAATAAATATAAGAAGATTACACCTAAATTAGATACTCTATTATATCTTAAATCCCAAGCCTTAAAATATTTTAATTCATTAAAAAATGAAAATGAAAATATAATTAAAATAATTGAAAAAACCAAAGGCACAATCATTTTCTTTGTGTGCCATTTTTCTTTAAACTTAGCACTTTTTTCTACTAAGAAATTAATTGCTAAAGTAAGCATAGATGCTGCAGCAAATAAAAATAACCAATATTGAGATGTATTCATAAAGAATAATTCCATAAATGAGGTTGTATTTCCTGCATTATTCATAGTAGGAATTACATTTTCAACCATTCCTCTTATGATCATCCATATTTCAACTGTAATAATAATGAATGACATATATAGTGACATTCTAATATTTGCGGTATTTAGATAAGATCTTTCATAGGATGTATGTCTTCTTAATCCTAAAAAATTTCTAATTGGATTCCAAATACGCTTAAAAAAGCTATTCATAAGCCTCACCACCAAACCATATAAACGTAAACTCTTTATTTTATTATACACTAAAGTAAATTTTTTGAAAAGAAAAACTAGAGTTTTAAACTCTAGTTAGTTCATTTCCATTCTCTATGCTTATAATCTAGTGTTGAAACATCAACATTTTCAATAAAATTTTCGCCCTTAAATTGTAAATCATTTGATAAATTAGGCTCATGTGTTAAAACAATAGAATCATCATTTAATTGCTCTGATGCTAAAAATAGCATGATTGCAGCACAATTACTTAAATTTAAGCTTCTAATTTTATCTGTTGTAGGTATTCTATAACAATCTTCTAAATTATCCTTTAAAATATCATAGGCAATACCTGTTGATTCAGCGCCAAAGATTAAATAAACATTTTCGTCCTTTGCATCTTTAAAATTAATTGTTGATGGACTCTTATGACCATATCTTGTTAAGAAATAATATTTTCCAGGATTTTTTTCTTTAAAATCATTATAATCCTCATAAACCTCATAAACTAAATGTTCATAATAATCAACTGCACTTCTTTGTAGATGCTTTTCATCAAGTTTAAAGCCAAGTGGTTTAATCAAATGAAGCTTTGCATTAAAGCCAACACAGCTACGCATAATATTTCCTGTGTTTTGAGGAATTTCAGGATGATATAAAACTACATTAATTTTCATATTCTTCTCCTGTTAAAGTATAAGCATCACTATCTAATACCTTTACCTTAATTCTTTCACCTAATTTTAATTCACGCTTTGATGCAACAAATATAGCACCATCAATTTCATCAGGAGCATAAGCATAGCTTCTTGCAACATACATATAAGATTCCTCATCATATCCAATGATAAAGCAATCATCTAAGATAGTGCCTACTAAATCCTTATTTTTCTTCTCAATAATTTCTTTTTGAGCACTCATTAATAATTCATATCTTCTTTGTTTTTCAGCCTCACTAATAACATTTGGATAATCACATGCCTTAGTATCTTCTTCTAATGAGAAAGTAAACGCTCCTAAACGATCAAATTTAATATCCTTAATAAATTCAATCATATTTAAAACATCACTTTCCTCTTCAAAAGGGAAGCCAACTATTAAAGTCGTACGTAAAATAGCATTTGGAATTTCTTTTTTAATTTTATGCATTAAATTAACTAAATATTCTCTTGAGCCTCTTCTATACATAGCCTTTAATAATTTATCCTCACTATGCTGAATAGGAATATCAAAATAAGGCATAATCTTTGGATTATTCTTAATAAAATCAATTAATTCATCTGTAACAATATCAGGATATAAATAAAGTAATCTAACCTTAAAATCTCCATCAATCTTTACAATTTCTTTTAATAAATCAACAAGTGCAAGCTTTTTATAAATATCAAATCCATATTTAGTTGTATCTTGAGATATTAAATTAATCTCATAGACACCTTCTTCAACTGATTTTTTAACCTCTTCAACTATATTTTCAATAGTTCTACTCTTTAATTTTCCTCTTATTAAAGGAATAGCACAGAAGGCACATCTATTTAAGCAGCCATCAGAAATTCTAATATATCTCATATAAGATGGAGTTGTATATAATCTGTTTAAAAAATCAAAATCATCATATTTATAATCTGATTTCATAACATCATTAATAATATTACCAAGCATTCCATATTCATCAATTGCAATAAAACGATTAACCTCTGGCAATAATTTTACAATTTCATCTTTATATCTTTGAGATAAGCAGCCACATACAACAAGCTTTTTACCATAATCAGAAAGCTCTAAAATTGTATCTATTGCTTCTTTTCTTGCAGATTCAATAAATGCACATGTATTAACAATAATTAAATCTGATTCTTCAGGTGTTTTAACTAATTCAAATTTATTTTTTAGCACGCCTAGAATCATTTCAGAATCAACCTGATTCTTAGCACATCCTAAGCTTACCATATATAATTTCATCATATAAATAATAAAAGTGCTATTGTTACTCCAATTGAAATAACATTAATTAAAAATGCACTAAATGCTCCTTTTTTCTTAAATAATAATCCCCATAATAATCCAGAAGCAACACCCACTCCTAAGGATACATAAACCATAATATCATTTAATTTTTCTTTATAGATATATAATGGAACAATAATGAAAATAGAATAAATTACACCAGCAATTGCTAAAGCTAAAGCTGTAATAATTCTTTCTTTTCTTTTTATTCTTGCATATACCTTTTCTTTATGATCATCAAAATATTTAATAGCCTTTTGATCATTAGTATTTAAGCTAGTATCCTTTTTACTAATATTATTTTGCTTATAATAAATATCTAATGCCTTTTGGCTCATTGAATTTCTAATATTAATAATTGCAATTAATATTAAATTAAATCCTAATGCACCTAAAGCTATAAATGTTAATAGCATAATCATCTTTTGATTAGCATTAAATGAATCTAGATATTTTTTAATATCAAAATTCATAATTTTTTCAGGTAATAATGGTCCAACAAAATAAATTACAGCAAGAATAATACCAATTAAGAATGTAGTAACACCAATAAATTTAGTAAGTCCTTTAACCTTTTTACATCTTTTTTCAGATAAAGTTAACTCCTTTAATGTTGGTTCATCATTCTTAATTACTTCAATTTCTACATTTTCTAATTCATTATCTAAAGCTTCTTCGTTATTTTCTTCTTTAGTTTCTTCTTCAATAGCATCTTCATCATCTTCTGAATCAGCTTTTAAAGCTTTTTCTTTTTCCTTTAATGCTTTTTCTTTTTCAGCCTTTTCTATTGCAAGCTCTTCTTCAGTTGTAAGCTTAACAGGATGTTGCTTCATATAATCAACACAAATCAATGTCTTACAATATGGCTTATCTAAAGCATATTGGTCTACATTTAATTTTTTATTTACTGTTATTTCACCTTTAGAATATGCCTCAGCAAATAGTAAATATATTTCATAAAGCTTTCTTGAGAATTCAACCTTTTCATCAAATGTTAATTCCTTTAAGCTTTCCTTCTTTAATTTCTTTAAATCCTTCTTTAATTTTAAAGATTCCTTTTTATGATATGTATATTTATCAAAATTATCTAATAACCAATTAAAGAATGTATTGCTGATGATTTTTAATAAATCCTCTTTAGAATATTCAATTGATAAAATCTTAATAGCTTCAAAGATAGGATTTGCAGCATATCTAATATTATAAATAGCTTTAAAATTTGTTTTATGAGCTAATACCATTTGGAAATCATCTGATTTAATAATTTCACAAGCTCTTCTAAATCTTTCATCATCATTAATTAAAATATTAGAAATAAAGCCTGCTAAATTTTCTGTATAATCTACTCTTAAATAATTTGAAATATATCTAAATGTAAAATCATCATCAAATGTTTTTTCAATATAATAAGAATCATTTGGAATTTTCTTATCAATATCCATTGTTGCAAATGTTCTAGACATACCATTATCTTCCATAAAGGCTTTAATTGCTTTATTTTCTCTATTAATACCTATTACCTTTATGAAATTATTAAAATCTAGATTAACACCGTTTATTAAAACAATAGGATCTTTTAATAATGTAAATAATATAAATGATATAACATTTCCTTTATATTTAGTATTTTCAAAAATTTCTACAACCTTTTTAGCCTTTTCTTTATCAATACTTTTAACAAATGAAACAAATTTTCTTGGTTTGATAAAAACCTGTTCTACGGCAGCATCAAAATCAGCCACAAAAGCTTGGCATAAATTTTCTAAATCAGTATATATTTCCCCATTAAATTCATACTTTTTCATATTATAATTCCTCACTGTCTAAAATTATAGTAACAGGACCATCATTAAGTAATTCAATCTTCATATCAGCGCCAAATACACCTTTTTCAACCTTAAGACCATCATCTTCTAGCTTCTTACAGAAAATAGAATAATATTCATTAGCCTTATCATATTTCATAGCATTAGTAAAAGATGGTCTATTTCCATGCTTACAATCAGCATATAAAGTAAATTGAGAAATTGCTAAAATATCTCCTTTTACATCCTTAATGCTTAAATTCATTTTTCCTTCATTATCAGAAAATACTCTTAAGCCTACTACCTTTTTTACTAATAAATTGATTTCATCTATTGTATCATCTTCCTTAAAACCTACAAGAAGCATATAACCTAAATCAATTTTTCCAGTTATTTTATTATCTACAACACATGAAGCGTATTTTGTGCGTTGAACTACAATTCTCATAACTATAAATTATCTCTTTCAATATTATAAATATATTTAATCTTTTTCATATTAACAATCATTTTTTCAAGCTCAATTGAATTAGGGCACATTACCTTAAGCTTAACGATTGTTTCTAAATTAGGTGTACTATTCGCATTAATTGCTAAAATAGACATATTATTAGCTGATACAGTATTCATAATATCCAATAATAAATTCATATTTGATTTAGCATAAATCTTTATGCTTACAGGATATTTTCTATCTATATCAGATGCCCAAGCAACTGGAATTAATCTTTCTCTTTGGAAATTCTTTAAATTTAAGCAGTTCATATGGTGAACAACTATACCAAATCCCTTAGTTACATATCCAACAATAGGATCACCAGGAATTGGGTTACAGCAGCTACCTAGCTTAAGCTGTGGTGAAGATAATCCTTCTACCACAACACCAGTTTCAGAATTTGTTGTTAAAAATCTTTGGTTCTTTTCAATTTGTTTATTGATTGCCTCATCAACAACTCTAGCCTCTTCACCTTGATATTTTGAAACAACAGTCTTTGGTGATAGGTTTCCTTTTGCAACCTCTAAATATAAGTCATCTATACTACTAATATTATTCTTTTGGAATTTTTCGATGAAATCGTCATCAAATTCATAATTTAAAATCTTATTAGCTCTAAATTCTGTATCAACAGCCTTTTTACCTTCTTCTAATAAAACATCTCTATTTTGTTTATTTAAGAAGCTTTTAATCTTATGCTTAGCATGACTAGTTTTAGCAATATTTAACCAGTTTTCAGAAGGACCAAAAGAATTTTTATTTGTTTTAATAGAGATAATATCTCCATTTTTTAATTCATAATCAAGTGGTACTATATGGTTATTAACAATAGCACCTACTGTTTTATTACCTAAATTTGTATGAATTTTATAAGCAAAATCTAAAGGTGTTGCTCCCTTAGGTAAATCAATAACCTCACCTGTTGGAGTATATACATAAACATTTGCTTGTAAAATATCTTCTTTAATTGTGTCAACGAAATCCTTAGATTCAGTTGGCTTTTCATCCTCTTCAGAGAATTTAATTAATTCTCCATACCATTTTAATTTTGAAGCAATTTCAAATTGTTCCTTTTCCTTTGAATATTCAACATTTTCCTTATATGCCCAGTGTGCAGCAACACCATATTCAGCAACCTTATCCATTTCAACAGTTCTAATTTGAACTTCGAATGTAAATCCATCATTAGAAATAACTGTTGTATGTAAAGATTGATACATATTTGGCTTAGGAACAGCTATATAATCTTTAAATCTTTTTGGTACTGGAGTGTAATTAGCATGAATTAATCCTAATACTTGGTAGCATTCAGAAATAGTACCAACTATTACTCTTACAGCTAAAACATCATAAATATCTTCAAAGCTCTTATTTTGAGTAACCATCTTTTTATAGATAGAATAAATATTTTTTATTCTACCTTTAATTTGAATAGTTTCAAAATTATAAGGCTCTAACAATTTCTTTATTTCTTCAATTGTATGGTCAATATTTTGCATTCTTACTGAAGAATCATTTCTAATTTGACTTGAAATTTTATTATACATCGTATTATCAACATACTTTAAGGAAGTATCCTCAAGCTCTGCTTTAATACGGAACATACCTAGTTTATGAGCAAGTGGAGCATAAATTTCTAAAGTTTCTCTTGCAATTCTTTCTTGCTTTTCATGAGGTAGGGCACCTAGTGTTCTAATATTATGTAATCTATCTGCAAGCTTTACAATAATTACTCTAATATCCTTACCCATTGCAAGAAGCATATGCTGATGATTCTCAGCTTGCTTTTGTTCTAAGGATGTAAATTTTAATTGACCTACCTTTGTAACACCATCAACCATTTCGGCAATGTCACGGCCAAATTCTCTTTCAACATCCTCAAGTGTATAATCAGTATCTTCTACAACATCATGAAGCAATCCAGCCGCAAGTGTTGCAGGTCCTACATGTAATGTTGCTAAAATGCAGGCAACATTAAAAGGGTGAATTATATATGGTTCTCCGCTTTTTCTAAACTGTCCATCATGAAGTGCATTAGCAACATCATAAGCATGTCTAATTAATTTTTGAGAATTTTCATTTTTAATATATTTACTTGTTATTTCATATAAATCGTTATAGTTAACATATTCTGCCATATATAACCCTCCTTTCTAAAATCATAAATTTTAATTATGCGCCTTCATATTCTGTTAAAGCTAAAATATCATAATCCTTTAACAATTTTCTTCCGTTTAAATCCTTTAAATCAACAACAAAGGCACAACCAACAACTTCAGCACCTAATCTTTCACAAAGGTGAGCACCTGCTAAAGCTGTACCACCTGTTGCTAAAAGGTCATCTACGATTAATACCTTATCACCTTTTTTTAATGTATCAGCATGAATTGATAAAGTATTAGTACCATATTCTAATGAATATTCTTCAGAAATAGAAGCTCTTGGAAGCTTACCAGGCTTTCTTACTGGTACAAATCCAATATTTAATTCAGTTGCAACAGGGCAACCAATCATAAATCCTCTAGCTTCAGGTCCTACAATTACATTAGCACCCTTTTCTTTAGCAAATTTAGCAATTTCTTTTACAGCATAGCTAAATGCTTCTCCATTTTGAAGTAAAGTTGTAATATCTCTAAACATTATTCCTTTTTTGGGAAAATCAGGTATTGTTGTAATATAATCTTTTAAATTCATAATTTTTCCTCCACTTTATTCTTTAAGAATAAAAATATATAGAATATTATATCATATTTATCATTATCAATAAAGATTTTTAAGAAAAATATCAAAAACTATGATACAATAATAATAGCTTAATAAAGGAGGAAACTATGAAACCTTTAGCATATAGAATAAGACCTACATCATTAGATGATATAGTAGGTCAGGATCACCTTGCAGGTAAAACAGGTGTTATAAGAAAAATGCTTGATCAAAAAAAGCTTTTTTCTTTGATTTTATACGGACCTGCAGGATGTGGAAAAACAACATTAGCAAGTATAATTGCTAGCAATTATCCAATGTCTTCTTTTTCTTTTAATGCATCAACAGATTCAAAAGCTAAATTAAAAGAAATTGCAGATTCAACAAAATATTATCCAGAAACATTAGTTGTTATAGATGAAATTCATAGAATGAAAAAGGATACTCAGGATTTCTTACTTCCATTTTTAGAAGATGGTACCTTAATTGTTATAGGATTAACAACTGAAAATCCTTATAGAGCTATTAATCCTGCGGTAAGAAGCAGATGTCACATTTATAGAATGAATGAAATTAAAAAAGATGACATCGTTAAGCTTTTAAAAAATACAATTAAAAAGGAAAATTTAAAAGAAACAAGTGATGAAATATTAGAATATATCGCTACTGCTTCTTCTTGTGAGGTTAGAACATCTTTAAATATGCTTGAAATGATTAATTTATTAGATGATATAACATTAGAAAATGCTAAAGAATTAATCGGTAAAAAGAATATTTTAATTGATGAAAAAGGCGAAAATTTCTATGATGTTGCATCTGCAATGATAAAATCAATTAGAGGATCAGATCCTGATGCAGCCTTACATTATTTAGCAAGATTATTACAAACAGAGGATTTATTATTTATATCAAGAAGATTGTTATGCTCAGCATATGAAGATATTGGATTAGGTAATCCAAATATAGGTCCTAGAGTTTATGCAGCAACAGAGGCTGCCTTATCATTAGGTCTTCCTGAGGCAAGATTACCTTTAGCCTATGCTGTTGTTGAGCTTGCTTGCTCTCCTAAATCTAATTCAACATATAAGGCAATTAATGAAGCTTTAAGTGATTTAGAAAATTTAAATTCTATGTCTATTCCACCTCATATTTTAAATAAGGAATTAAAAAGTGGAAAATATGAATATAAATACCCACATGATTATCCAAATGATTATGTAAAGCAGCAATATATGCCTGATGAATTATTAGGAAAAGTTTATTATGAACCTAAAGATACAGGCTCATATGAAAGAGCAATTAAAGAATTTATGAAAAAATTAAAGGAATAACAAAAAGGTTTAGTCGTTTGACTAAACCTTTTTGTTATTGATTTTATTAATTTGATTGTTTTGCTTGCTCTTGAGCTTCTAATGCTTGAGAGCCTAATCTCTTAATTAAATCTAAATCAGTTGAAATTAAAACTGGAATAATAATTGGATTTCTCTTTGTTGTTTTATAAATAAAATGAGAAATTTCATTTTTTATATTTGTTTTAAATTCACTCCAATTTATAAATTTAGTTGTTAAGAATTTAGATGAAACAAGCATAAATAATTTCTTTATTTCAAGTAAAATATCGCCATCTTCTGTTTGGAATGTAAAGCCCTTTGATACAACCTCAGGTCCAACCAAGATAGTCTTTGTTCTAGGATTAATATTTGCTGTAATTAAAACAACACCATCTTCAGCAAGTAATTCTCTATCACGCATTACGACATCACCAACGTCTTTAAATGCTTTACCATCAATCAATACTTCACTTGATGCAACATCACCAATAACACCAACATATTTACCATCAACAAATGATAAAATATCACCATTATCAGCAATTATTACTTGATCATCTGTATATCCTATACAATCAGCAATTATTCTTACTGCATATTGATGACGATATTCACCAATAACAGGAATAACATATTTAGGTGTTAAAATATTAATCATTTCCTTAATTTCTTCTCTGTTTGCAGATGAAGCAGGAAGAAGCTGTGGAGAAAATTCAATAACATTACTTGTTACATGATAAATTATATCTAAAGTTCTTGCAGCCATTTTTTCTGTTCCAATAAATGGCTTAGTTAAAATAATAACCTTATCTGATTCTTCTAGCTTAATTAATTTATCAATACCTCTTGCCATTCTTTGAAGCATAAAATAAGGCTCATGACGTTCACCAGTAACTAAAACAACTAAATCCTTATCGTTGTTTTTGTTTTTAGAATCCATAAATTTTAAATTAGCTAAATTTTCTTCAGGAATATTTAAATATCCTAAATTCATAGCTTGATTTACAATCTTTTGAGTCTTTCTACCAATGATTGCAATCTTTTTATTATATTCAACTGCAATATCAACAATTTGTTGAATCTTTAAAATATCTGATGAAAATAAAGTAAAGATTAATCTATTTTGTGCTTGAGAAATAATATTAGTTAATCTTAATTTTACCTCTAGAATTGTTCCTCTTGACGTTTCATTATTTGCACCTAAAGATTCAGTTAATAAAGCTAAAACGCCTTCTTTAGCAAATACAGCTAATGCTCTAAACATATGAGCATAATCAATTTTAGAATTTTGGTCAAAATTATAATTTGCAGCATAAACAACATATCCATCAGGTGTTTTAACAGCAACCCCATAGCAATCAGGAATATTGTGAGCAACCTCAAAAAATCTAACAACTACGTCATCAAATTTTAAAGCTGTTCTTGCTGTTACTTCTATTAATTGATCTGGTTTTGGTTTATAATCATCTTCTTTAAATCTTTCATTTAAAACAGCAAGTGTAAATTTAGAACCATATATTTTAGTATCAATTTCCTTTAATAAATATGATACACCACCAATATGGTCATCATGCGCATGAGATAAAAATACGCCTACTATTCTATCTTTATTTTCAACTAAATATGAAATATCATTTACGATTACATCTACACCATAAAGCTCAGAAGTTGGATATTTTAAGCCACAATCTAAAACAAATAGCTTTTCATCTACTTCTAACACATATAAATTTTTACCATTTTCTTGTAAGCCACCTAATGAAAAAAAGTTTACCTTACTCATTCTTATGACTCCTTTCTATTATAGTTTTTAAAATCGCCAATATATTATAATTATACTATATTAACAAATTATAAACAAGAATATTTGAAAAAATAAAAAAAATGCCCCTATGCAAGGGACATCTTTATACTAAAGTTACTTTGCAAAGTTTGCAACTTGTGCTTCAACCTTTAATCCCTTTGTAGCTGTGAAAGTTCTGTTTGCAACTTCTTCACCATAAACTCCCTTTTCTACAGCGTCAAAAGTCTTGCCAGCTAAAACCTTAAATTCAACATATGCATCAGCATCAAATTGCTTAGAAAGTGTAAATACACCGTCTTCTTTAGTTAATGCAACCGCATTTGCTGGATTCCAAGCGCCTAAATTTTCAGAACTACCTACGATATAGGCTTTTTTTGCATTTGCCTTTACAACAAATTTTACTGTTACTTTTGCCATTTCAAACATCCTCCTTATAATTGATAGTATACTATTTAATTAAAACGTTTTAAAGAAAAGTAAAACGTTTACTTTAAAAAAATATTATATTATTTAAAAAAAAACTAAAAAAATATATAATATTATTATGGGTGATTAAAAAATGGCATTAAATTTTCCAATCAAAAGAAGTCGGGCTACAAAAGTTGTAAATAAAGCCAACCTAGGTATGGACTTTGAACAAATTATAAATGAATCAAATGAATATTATTTAAATAATGATATAGCTGTTATTCATAAAAAGCCAACGCCTGTACAAATAGTAAAAGTAGATTACCCTATGCGTACAAAGGCTGTAATAACAGAAGCTTATTATAAAACGCCTTCTACTACCGATTATAATGGTATTTATAAGGGAAAATATATTGATTTTGAAGCTAAAGAAAACCACAATAAAACAGCGTTTCCTTTAGCAAATATCCATCCCCATCAAATTGAGCATTTAAGAAAAATAATAGCTCATGGCGGTATTGGATTTATGATTTTTTATTGGGTTCCATATAATGAATGCTATATTTTAGAATTTGATAACATCATAAAATATTGGGATAACAAGGATGATGGAGGAAGAAAATCAATACCTTATAAGGAATTCAAAGAATTTGGTCATTTAGTAAAGGAAGGCTATGCCCCTAGATTAAATTATTTAAAGGTTGTAGATGAAATATATTTTTAAAAATAAAGAACGTCAAAGACGTTCTTTTTAATCTAATTCTACCATTTCACCATATATTTCAACAAAATCTTTTTTGATTGATGCGTTAGCTTCTAAAAGCTTATTTATTCTAGCTTTAAAGTCACCTTTTTCTCTAGCTAAAGAGATTTCATCTTCAAAGACTTCTTCTTTTATATATGGATATGCTTGTTTTCTTTTTACAGTATCTGTAGTAATTTGTTGCATTAAATTCATATAGATATTTGCATATCTATCAAAATCAACACCATGATAATCCTTTTCAGTAAAAAGATTTTTAAATAATTCATATGATGCAAAATAAGTATTATAATTATTTTGTTGATATAATGATTGTAATAATTCAAAAGCTTTAATATATTCACTATTTTCTTCTAATCTTAAAGCTGGATAATAATTTTTTACCAATTCAACAAAATGATTTTCTAATTCTTCTTTTAATTCTAAAGTTAATTCATTATTTAAAATATTAGTAGATGCAATAATTCTATTATTAAGATTTATTAAATCCTTAGAATAATTCTTTTTATAATCATTAATATAATTATCAACTTCTTCTAATTTTTTCTTATCATTAAGCATAGTTATTGCTGTAATAAGCATTGTATTTTCATTTCTAATTTTGAAATCCTTTAATATTTCATCTTTAAATGAGGCAGTATATTTAAAATTTAATTGAGCACCCTTTTTTAAAAAATAAGTATAATTAACTAAAATATCCTTTACCTGCTCCTGTAATTTTATAAAATCATTGTATAACATAGTTGATCACTCCAAACACATTTATTTTATCATAATCATTCATTCAATAAAACAATTATTTTTTTAAAAATTATACTTGCATTTAAAAATCAATTAGTATATAATATTTATCGCTGACTAATAAATGTTTCGGTAGCTCAGCTGGATAGAGCAACGGCCTTCTAAGCCGTGGGTCGCAGGTTCGAATCCTGTCCGAAACGCCATCTTAAGTTAGTATAAGTGGTTTAACCACTTTTTTTTATTTTATAAGCTATATTTTTTTGTTATAATTTAATTGGTGATTAGATTGAATAACAATTTAAGATTTTTAAGAAAAGAAAGAAACTTAACAGTAAGAGATATTGAAGCATTAACTGGTATAAGGAACAATACTTATTCTAGATATGAAACTGGCGTATTAGATTTATCCACTCAAAATATAAAAAAACTTGCTGATTTTTATGAGGTATCAACAGATTATTTATTAAATTATAGTAGTGAATATTTAACATGCTATTATGAGCTTGCAGATACATATTATCATTTAGATTATGATACATGGAATTATTTAAAAGAACATCAAATAATATATTTTGCTAATAATAAAAGATGTATTAATTTAAATAAGCTTTTTAACATTAATGAAGCCTATGATTTATCAGAATTTATTGAAAAGATATTTACAGTAAATTCTAAATTTAATGATTTTAAAAGATCAATTAAATCAACTATATTTTTAAATATGGAATTATTAGAATTATTAAATAGATTAATTTTACATAGCCTAGCAAATTAAAAAAAGGATTTTTGAAAAATCCTTTTTTTAATTATTTAAATATTTCTTCTTTTGGCTTTGCATTACTAAAATAATAGCCTTGAGCATATTTAATATTATTTTCTTTTAAGAAATTTAATGCGCTTTCATCTTCTACTTTAGCTGCAATAATTTTAATATTTAATGAATTAGCTAAATTAAAAATATTTTTTAATATAATCTTACTATTATTCTTATTTAAATCATATGAAGACATATCAATTTTAATATAATCAAAAATTTCCTCATTTAATAAGCTAATAGCTGATGTAAAATTATCTAAAACAATATTAAAGCCATTAGCCTTTAATGTTTTAATTATAGGTAAAGCCTTATCAATATTTTTTAATAAATTTTTTTCTCTAAGTTCTAAATTAACTAATTCAGGAGCTATATTATACCTTTTAATTAATTTATTTAATGTATCTGGTAAATTATCATATATAATATAATCATCACAAATATTTAAGCTAATTGGATAAACATCTTTTTTATTTTGCATATTATCCTTAATTAATTTAATAGCATCTTCCCAAATTTGATAATCTAATTTATAAATATATCTTGTAATCTTAAAAACTTCTAAAAATTCTTTAGCCTCTAATAGCTTATCCTTTGTTTCCCATCTAACTAATGTTTCTAAAGATGAAATCATATTTTTATCTAAATCAATAACAGGTTGATAATATGGTAAAATCTTATGTTTTTTTAAATCAACATCCATATTTTCAATAATGAAATGATCTATTTCACGCTTTTTATTAATTGTTTTTGTATATACACTATACATTGGCTCATATTTATATTTAATAGTTCTAGATGCAGCAATAGCCCGCTCTAAAACAGCAGATGTTGGAATATTATTTTCAACATGAGCAACACCAAAGGATAAATTAACATAAAATTTAGGATTAAATAATCTAATATTAGATTTAATATTAATTATTAATTCATCAATCTTTTTAAAATCTTCCTCTACAAATATTGCAAATCTATCTGCACCTAAACGACAATAAATAGCATCAAATTTTTCTGATAATGTTTTTAAAATTGAAGCTATATGCTTTAATAAAATATTACCATTCATAACACCAAAATAAGCATTATAGCTTGTAATATTATCAACATCAAAAGCAATCATATAAAGGTTTGAATAATCCTTTGTCAAAGACATTTTTTCTTCACAACGCTTCATAAATTCGTCTTTTGTAAATAAACCTGTTAATTCATCATAATTTGTAAAATTACCGTCTTGATTACTAGATTCTGTAACCTCTTTAACTGCTAAAACAATATACTTTTTATTATTTAATTCAATTAAAGAAAATTTAAATGCTGCATAATCTAATTCATCATCAAAATATCTTCTATAATTTACTGTATAATAGCCATCAGCAGCAAGTCTTGCTTTAACATTATTAATATCCATTGCTTCTAATACACGTTTTCTATCATCCTTATATACAGATGCATAAATTGCTAAATTAGCACTCTTTGGATAATATAATTCTCTTGTTGCAATATCTAAAATTGCTTTATATCTTCCATTTGAATAATATAATGTTTGAACTAATGTATCATAATCAATTAAGAAAATAGATGAATAATCTGAAGTTGCAGATGTAATTATATTAATTTGATCTTTAAATTCATTTCTTAATCTTGAGATTTGTTCTTTAGATTGAATTCTAATTTTTTCATATAAAACAGCTAATCTTAATGTTTTACCTAGCTTTGCTAAAGATGTTTTCTCCTCTTTTGTCCATACTCTATTTTTATTATGAAAATCAGCAAATCCAACAATGCCATCTAAGGTACCATCATCTCTAAATACACCATAATGAAGAATGCTTTCTCCATCTAATATACTATTAGCATGGTCACATATTAAATCCTCATCATAATTTTTAAATAATTTTTCATATCCTTCTTTGCCTAAATGATAAATCCTAACAAACTGTTCAGCATCCTTTATAACACTATTCTTGCCAATAACCAATTCATATGTATCCTCAACTACCAATGCTATAAAACAGGCATCGACCTTAAATTTATCTCTAAATAAGGTTAATAGAGGTTCTACCATTTTTTCGTCAAAAGTATCTTTTGACTTTTCGATATTATCAAAGTTGGACAATGTAAAATTGACGCTTTGCATAATATTCCCCCTTCGTTAAATTTAAAATTGCATTAATTATGTTCGTTTATTATATCATAAATTTAAAAATAAATCTATAATGTCTTTTTAAAAATAAAAACACTCCATAAGCATATCAGTTTTTGGAGTGTTTTTCAATACTATTTTAATTCTTCAATTATACCTTTATGAGTATAATAATATAATTCATGTTCTACATTATCTAATGTATATTTAATTAATATCTTATTTTTCTTTTTCTCATATGATTTACTATGAGCTCTATTATGTAATGCAAAAGCATAATCTAATAATTGCTTTTTTGTCTCATCATATTCAGCAATATTATCTGATGTCATTAATACTGAACCAAATAGTGCATTAATAGTAATTAAAGCTTTTCTTTGTTCAAAAGATAATTCAATATTATCATCTCTTAATAAAAATACATCTGGGTCATTTTTAAATAATTTATCATCAAATATTGATCTATAAATTGTATTTCTTAATGTAACCTTAGTAGAAATTCTTTCTCTATGCATAAATTTCATATAGAATACATCATCAAATTTTAAAGAAACATCTGGTCCTATTCTCATATAATCAAATAATCCATAAGCAGGAGCTATTACCGCACCACAGCCTAAAATTAATTTATCCTTTAATACTTCTCTTAAGAATTTATAACCAAACATTGTTCTTTCAGCTCTTGTTTTAGAATCATTATCCTTAACACCTAAAGCATATAAGAAATCTAATTTAAAGAAATCAAAGCCCATATCCATATAATATTCTAATGATTTTTTAATATAAGCTCTTACTTCCTCTAAATTTAAATCTAAAGCATAAAAGCCACTCCAGTTACCACCACATCTAATTGGCTTACCAAATTCATCCTTAACAAAATATTCAGGATGCTCATTATATAATCTTGATTTAGTTTCAGCAACAAAAGGAGCAAGCCAAATACCAGCTAAAAGCTTCTTATCATGCGCCTTTTTAACTAATCCTTCTAATCCTTCAGGAAATTTTTTCTTATCGATATCTAACCAATCTCCAACAAATGTTTCATAGCCATCATCAATCTGGAATAAATTAAATCTTTGATCTAATGAATCTAAGCATTCATTTACTAATTGAGAATTGATATTTTGATAATGATTATACCAAGATGTATATCCAAAAATCTTTTCAGCCTTTAAAGGCTTATCATAATTTGCCATCATTGATTCAATGTTATCATTGAAATCATAATCAAAGATTGTAAATGCTTCACCCTTTTTAAGTTTTTTACCTTTAACATCAGCTATTAATCTAATCTTATTATGTCTATAAGAAAAATCAATTAATAAGAATGCATTATTAGAATTATTTGTCGCAATTGAAATTGGATTTTTCTTATCCTTTATATATGCAAAATCAAAACCATGAAGATGTCTTGGTAAATATTTAGTAAAATGAGCATCTCCATACATATCAAAATTATAAGCCTTATTTAATGTATTAGGTAATCTTTTAGCATCACGCATTCTACCATTATAATTATATTCATATGTATCAGTCCATGATTGATAGCCATTTAAAAACATTTTTGAGCTATGATGAAATTTATATTTATAATAAATTTTAGCATCAATTATTTCTAAATCACTTGGGGCAATAAGCTTAAGCTTTATATTATTTCCTCTTTGAATAATTTCTATATTTTTTGAAGGAAATTGTTCAGTTAAAGTTTTTGTTTCTTCACCTATTTTTACAATAATTTTATATCTCATATTTATATCACCTTTATTAATAAATCGTTTTCATTCTAATATCATTATATAAGAAAAAAACAAAAAATGAAAGTCCAACACTCAAATTCATAGAAAACAAATTTTCCTATCAAAAAAACGAGCTATAAAAGCTCGTTAAAATTCGTCAAATAGTTCATCATCTTCATCATCACTATCTTCTTCATCTATCATATCTTCAACCAAATCTAAATCTTCAAGTTCATCATTGCATAAAAGAAATGTTGTAAAGCAGTTAGGGCAACAAAAAGTATCACTATCTTCTTTTTCAAGTGTTGTATCACAATATGGACATTTTCTTTTCATATTATTTATTCATTAATTTCTTACCTGCTGAAAAAGCAAAGCCAGCAATAGAGCCTAATCTACGATAAGTATGCTTAACTGGGTCATATGAAATAAATTTACATTTATCATAATCAATATTTCCATCCTTATCTAAATAAGCCTCATCAACAGATAAATTAACAACTTCGCCAACTAATCTTTCGCCTTCGAATAATTTAACCTTACATTCTAATGTTACAGGATAAGGCTTAAAAATTGGAGCATTTACATAATCACCCTTTACATATTCAAAGCCTGATTTTTTAATTTTATCTACCTTTCTTCCTGATACAATTCCAAAAAAATCTGATTCAACTAATGTATCTTCTGTTGCGAAAGCTACAGTAAACGAATCATTAACCTTTAAATTATCAGTTGTTTTATGATCTGATAAGCAAATTGATACCTCATAAGTATCAGATTGTCCACCCCAAGCAGCATTCATGGCATTTGGATTTCCATCCTTATCAAATGTACCAATGATTAAAACTGGTAGTGGAAAAAATTGTAATTTTCTTTCAAAATTCTTTCTCATTTTAAATCCTCCTTAAATGTATGAATTTCTTTATTAATTTTATATCCTAAAACCTTATCAAGGTTTACATTGGAAGCTGATTTAAAAATATTTTCTTCTAGATTTGGAATTTCATTTCTTAGCTTTCTAATTAAAGTTTTAGTATTTTTTCTTTGAGAATTCGAATTTTCACAAGAATAATTTTCTTCTGTAAATTTACATGCACATCTAATAAAATCTAAATTATTAAATGCTGCCCAATCTAAAACATCCTCTTCTTTAATTAAATACATAGGTCTTATAAGCTCCATACCTTCATAATTTTGACTATGAAGCTTAGGTAGCATTGTTTGGAATGAGCCTGAATTAAGCATATTCATTAAAGTAGTTTCAATAACATCATCAAAATGATGTCCTAAAGCTATTTTATTACATCCTAAATCAAAAGCTAGTCTATATAAGGCTCCTCTTCTCATTTTAGCACATAAATAACAAGGAGATTTTTCTTGTAATGCTGCAATTTCAAAAATATTTGTTTCTTTAATTGTCGCATTTATATTTAAAATCTTTAAATTATTTAATATTTTATTAAAATTAAATTCATTATAGCCAGGATTCATTACTAAATAAGTTACATCAAATAAAATATTAGAATGCTTTTTATATTCTTCAAATAATTTTGCCATTAGCATAGAATCTTTTCCGCCTGATATACAAACACAAATTTTATCATTAGGCATTATCAATTCATAATCTTCTATTGCTTTAACAAACTTATCATAAAGTGGCTTTTTATATTCATTTATTAAGCTTAGTTCTATATTATTCACATTAATTACATTCTTTCTTTATTTTTTTCTGCTTCATTCCATTTATTTGAAACTACTAATGTCGCAACTGTTGCGATAACTAAAAATAACATGCCAATAATTAAAAAAACTCCATATTTTTCAGGAAGAATAAATCCTGTAATTCCTAATCCTATAAAAAGTGTACCAAAAACGATAAGTAATGCTCTAAAAATAATTTTATTATTTTTCCAATTTAATGATATATATAAAATGGCTAAAATGCCTAAAATAAAACTTACAATATTATAAAATAAATTTCCCATAAATAATTACCTCAAAGTCATTATACAATATTTTAAATATTTTAAAATATATTATTTAAAAAAAAGTTTATAAGAGTTATAATAAAAGAAATTGTTTTTAATAAGAGGTGTTGAAAGTATGTTAGATATTAAATTTGTTAAAGCTGATAAGCTAAAAGAAAAGCCAGATCAAAACGCACTAGGATTTGGTAAATATTTTACAGATTATATGTTCATTATGGACTATGATCAAGGACAAGGATGGCACGATGCAAGAATCGTTCCTTATGGACCAATTCCTATGTCTCCTGCATCTACAGCCCTACATTATGGTGCTGAAATTTTTGAAGGTATGAAGGCATATAGAACAAAGGATGGTAAGGTTCAATTATTCCGTCCTTATGAAAATGCAAAAAGAATGAATGTTTCTGCTGATAGATTATGTCTTCCTCAATTAAATGAAGATGATTTTGTACAAGCTGTTTCTACATTAGTAAACATTGATAGAGAATGGGTTCCAACAAATCCTGGTACTTCTTTATATGTAAGACCATTTATGATTGGTGATGACCATACATTAGGTGTTCATGATGTAAAGCATGCATTATTCATTGTTATTTTATGTCCTGTTGGATCATATTATAAGGAAGGCTTAAACCCAGTTTCTATTATGATTGAAACTGAAGATGAGCGTGTTGCTGGTAAGGGTGGTACTGGTTTTACAAAATGTGGTGGAAACTATGCTGCATCAACAAGAGCTGGTAAGCGTGCTGAGGCTAAAGGATATTCTCAAGTTTTATGGTTAGACTGTGTTGAGAAAAAATACATTGGTGAAGTTGGTGCCATGAACGTTATGTTTAAAATTAATGGTGAGGTTGTAACTCCTGAATTAGATGGTACAATTCTTTCTGGTATCACAAGAAAATCTTGTCTTCATATTTTAAGAGAAAGTGGAATTCCAACAATTGAAAGAAAAATTAGCTTAGATGAATTAACTAAGGCAGTTCTTGATGGTTCATTAGAGGAAGCTTGGGGTACTGGTACTGCTGCTGTTATTTCTCCAATTGGTCTACTTGAGGTTAATGGTAAAAAATATCAAATTAACAATGGTAAGATTGGAAAAGTATCTCAAATGCTTTATGATACAATTACAGGAATTCAATCTGGAAAGCTTCCTGACAAATATAATTGGACATATGAAGTTAAATAACAAAAGGGCCCGTGCCCTTTTATTTTTTTTATGTTGTGTTATAATATCTTAGGTGATTTTTATGAAAACTGAATTACTTGCACCAGCAGGCTCATTCGATTGCTTTAAGCAAGCATTATATAATGGAGCTGATGCTATCTATCTAGCAACAGAAAGATTTGGTGCTAGAGCTTATGCTAAAAATTTAACATTAGATGAATTACAAAAGGCTTTAATTTTAGCTCATTCTATCAATAAAAAGATTTATGTAACTGTAAATACAATTATTAAAGAAAATGAGCTTGAAGATGCTAAAATGTATTTAAATAAGCTTTATGAATTAGGTGTTGATGGTGTAATTGTAACTGATTTTGCTTTAGTTAATTATATTATTAATAATTTAAGCGATATGGAAGCTCATATATCTACTCAATCTGGTTTAAAGGATTTAGAGGATGTAAGATTCTTTGAAGATTTAGGTGCTAAAAGATGTGTTTTAGCAAGAGAAAATTCATTTGAAGAAATTAAATATATTAAAAATAATTCTTCTATGCCTTTAGAGGTTTTTGCTTATGGTGCTTTATGTGTATCATATTCAGGTGGCTGTCTTTTTTCATCCTTACTTTCTTTAAGAAGTGGAAATAGAGGTCGTTGTAGCCAAAATTGTAGAAGATTATATCAAATATATAAGGATGATAAATTATTCCAAGATTATGGTTATCATTTATCAATGAGAGATTTAAATACTTCTTCTTATTTTTCTAAATTAAAAGCTATTGGAATTGATTCATTAAAAATTGAAGGAAGAATGAAATCTGAAGATTATGTTAAAACTGTAACAAGTGAATTAAGACATAAGCTAGATGATGATTCATATGAACCAACACTTGATAATGTATTCCATAGAAATTATACAAAAGGATTTATATTTGGTGAGGATAAATCTAATATAGTTGATTCTTCTAAAAGAACAAATGAAGGTGCCTATATTGGTAAAATATTAGGATATGAAAATAATTTAGCTAAAATTAAATTAGAAAGACCTTTAGCTATAAAGGATAGAATTAGAATTGAAGCTAAAGAGGATTATTATTTTACAATTGATAAATTATTTAATGAAACTAAAAAGGATACAAACGAAGCTAAAAATATATGTTATATAAATATATATAATAAACAACCAATTGGCTCTAAAATATTTAAAATGGTTGATTCTTCTATTGATCTTTCAATTGATAATAAATATAAATTACCAATCATTATTAAAGCATTTGGTAAGGTTGGTGCACCTTTAACATTAACTACTACTATTAATGGTAAAGCATTTAATGCTAAATCTGAATCATTAATATTAGAATCATTAAATAGACCATTAGATAAGGATTCTTTATTTAAGCAATTATCTAAATTAAATGAAACATCATTTTATTTAAAGGATATTGAATTTAATTTAGCTAATAATTGTTTTATGGTAATTAAAGATATTAATGAAGTAAGAAGAAATTTAATTAATCAAATTGAAGATTATTTCCAATATAAAAGAACAATTAAAGAAAAAGAAATCGTTAATACTAAATTAAATTATAGTAGCGATGAATTTGAATTTGTTGCTAAATGTAGAACAAAAGAACAATATGATGCATTAAAGGAATTAGGTATTAATAAAATATATTATGAAAATTATATTCCTTATGTAGAAGCTAAATATAAAGATATAGAAGCTAATTATATTTTAGCCGGTAATTATGGAGCAATGCATTATTATAAGGATAAAGAAATAACTTGTGATTATTCTTTTAATACTATAAATAGTGAAGCTATTTATAATTTATTAAAATTTGGAGCTAGATATGTTACTTTATCTTTAGAAATGGATTATGATTTAATAAAAGAAACTACTTCTTCTTTTAAAAATAAATATGGCTTTAATGCTCCTATTGAAATAGTAGCTTATGGAAGAGAAAATCTTATGACTACTAAATATTGTCCATTAAAAAAGCATGGTGAATGTGGTAATTGTAATAAGCATCAATATTATTTAAAGGATGAATATGCAAAATTCCCTATTTATCATGAAGGCTGTATAACTCATATCATTAATGATAAGCCTTTAAATTTAGTTGATGATTTAGATAAATTATTACCTTTAACAAATAAAATTAGATTAGATTTCACAATTGAATCTAAGGATGAGGTTAAAGAAGTTATTAATAAATTTAAAAATGCTTTAAATGGTAAGAAAAATCAATTTGATAAAGAAAATGATACAAGAGGATATTTCAAAAGACCTATATTATAAAGCAAAAACCTGTCTTATGACAGGTTTTTTATTTATTAGGAAATTCTATATTTGCTTATTTTTAGTCTTACCAAGCAAAATGCCTAGGCATCTAAGCAAAAAAATATTCTTATTCAAACTTATTTCTAATTTCTCTTACTTTATCAATTTTATGATTTACTTCATCTAAAAATGCTTTATAAACTAGCAATGTTGTTTCTGCATCATCTAAAGCATCATGAACCTGATTATCATCAACCTCATAATAGGTTTCATATAATCTAAATAATCCTGGATCATTTTTTAATTCATAATATCCTTTAATTAATGAGCAAATATTTACATATCTAATATTTAAATTAGGCTTATTATTTACAACAAATGAATCATTTAAAACTAATGAATCATTTTTACCAAAAACTATAACTGCTGGATTATAATTTTCACAAATTTCTTTAAATTCTTCATAGAATTCATTATAAGAAATTGCTTTTAAATCAAAATCAGCTTGCTTAATTCCTAAGAATTTTTCAGCTCTTCCATTTATAGTTTTAGCAATAGTTGGCTTTACATAATTATTGTATCTTAAGATTTCATCTCCAGATGCATCAACTAAAATGAAGCCTGCTTGAATTAATTCAGCTCTAAATGATTTACCTTTAGAACCAAATCCAGGCATAGTCATTTCTAAATCTAAAACCATATAATTGCCTAAGGTTTTTAAAAAGCTTGATAAGCTTTTATTTAAATAGCTTTTGTCATAATAAATAGTTTTTCTTACGCCTACTGCGAATAATTTATCAACATAAGAAACATTAAAACAAGCTATTTTGTTTTTAATTTTAATTGAATCATCTTGATAATCTAATTCAATTACATTTCCAACATAAAGATATCTTTTAAAGATATTCATTTGACTATTATTGAAATAAAAATATTTAATTTTTCTATATTGCATTATTCCTATAAGCTTATGCTTTAAATCTACAACATGAATTGTTCCTTTAATAGTCACTTGAATACCTCCTTTATAATTTTATAGAAATTGATACACCATCACCAATATCAAATACTGATGTTTTGTAATCCTTATTGCTTAATAATTCATCATGGAATGCTTTTAATTTACGAGCAAGTCCTCTAACACTTCTTGATAAATTATCATAATTAGCTTCATCTAAAACTAAGCCATGAAATAGCATATTATCACAGAATACTACTCCATTTTTAGTTAAAAGCGGAGTATATAAATTGAAAAATTTCATATATTGAGCCTTTGCAGCATCAATAAAAATCATATCAAATTCTAAATTCTTAACATCATCAAATGCTTCTAATGCATCCTTAAAGATAATATGAATTTCATTTTCTTTATTTAAAGCTTTAACGTTTTTTAAAGCTTCATTATACATATCTATATTTCTTTCAATTGTATAAATTTCGCTTCCAATTAATCTATTCATTCTAATTGCTGAATAGCCAATAGCTGTACCTATTTCTAAGATTCTTTTAGGACGCTTTAGCATAATAGTTTGTTCCAATAAGGCTAAGCCTCCATCCTTAATAATAGGTACATTAAATTCTTTAGCATATTCTTTTAATTTTAAATCAAATTCATTAAAGCTTAAATTTAATAAATTAGTATCCGCATCCTGAACAGCCATTGCATCCACCTTCACAACCACCTGCGCAGCTATCACAGCCACCACAGTTTTCATTTTCATCTTCAGGTAAATTATTAGCATAATCATCTAATAAATCTTCTAGCATTGCCCATTCTTCTTCAGTTTCAACTTTTTCTAATGAACCTTCTCCACCTTGTTCTGGGTGATAAATAGCGGCAGCACAATTGTCTGTACCATTTACTTGGAATACTACATAATCTTTATTATTTTTGTCATAATGATATGTAAATAAAATAGTGCATTGTAATTCTTTACCATCATCAGTTTTAATTGTTAAATTACGATCTGTCATATTAATCTCACTTTCTATCTAAATAGTCTTGTAAAATGACTACGGCAGCCATTTCATCCTTTAAACTTTTTCTTTTTTCTCTTCTCATATTACCAGCTATCATTGTTTTATCAACAATAACGGTTGTTAATCTTTCATCGCTAAGCACAACCTCTAAATTTGGACATAGGCTTATAAGCTTATCCTTAAAATCATAAGATAATTGAGCTCTAATGCCTAAATCACCATTCATGTGCTTAGGAAGACCTAAAACCACACAATCGATTTTATATTGATTAACTAAATTCTTTGTGTGATTTATAGCAGAATCATAATCATCTTCTCTAAATCTAAAAGTTTCAAGATTTGATGCGATTATACCTGATTCAGATATTGCAACGCCTAAGGTTCTACTTCCTAAATCTAATCCTAAATATTTCATTAGATTACTGCTTTTAAATGGTCTAGTGCCTTATCAACAAGTGAAGGGTCCTTACCACCAGCTTGAGCTAAGTCTGGCTTTCCTCCTCCGCCTCCACCGCAGATTGCACATGCTTCTTTTACAACGTTTCTTGCATCAAATGATTTGCTTGTTGCACAAACAAATGTAACCTTAGAATCATTTGCGTATGCAAGTAAAACAACATCTAATCCCTTATTATTTCTTAAAGCTGTTGCCATATCCTTTAATAGGTTAGTATTTTCAACATCAACCTTAACAAATAATTTATTGTTTTCAATTAAAGAATCAAATTTATCTAAAGATTTTAATGCATTTTGACTCTTCTTGTTTTGATATTCCTTTTCTAATTCCTTTAAAGCATTTTGAGCTTTAACAACTTCGCCTCTTAAAGCTAGAATATAACGATATCCTTCAACATGAATTTCTCTTAATTCATAATTGTAATTTAATTCAACGTTTTCTCTTCTTGCTTCCTTTAAGATTTCAGTTGCCTTTAAGATAGCTTGATCTAAATTAGCTTTTAAATTAGAAACATTCTTCTTTAAAATTTCCATAGCGTTAGGACCAGTTGATGCAGTGATTCTAAATACACCAGAACCAATTGATTCAAAGCTATAGATACAATATTTTATTACATCAGCTGTATTTTCTACGTGAGTACCAGCACAGAATTCCTTTGAAATTCCCATATCAACTACTCTTACAACTGAACCATATTTTTCACTGAATAAAGCCATTGCACCAAGCTTCTTAGCTTCTTCAATAGGTAATACTAAAGTTTTAACATTATAAGAATCCTTAATATATTGATTTACTAAATCTTCAACCTTTAATAATTCCTCATCTGTTGGAGTTTGATAATTATTGAAGTCAAATCTTGAATAATCAGGACCAACTTGTGAACCTTGTTGATGAACATGTTCACCTAATACATTTTGAAGTGCTGCTTGTAAAAGGTGAGCTGCTGAGTGATTCTTTCTTGTTAATTCACGCTTTTCCTTATTAACCTCAGCCCATACTAATTCGCCAACCTTAAATGGATTTTCCTTTAAGATATGTAAATGTTGGCCATTAGGCATCTTAACAACATCTAATACTTCAACATCATCAATTTTACCTGTATCAGATAATTGACCACCTGAGAATGCGAAGAATGGAGTTTCATCTAAAACTACTGCATTATCAAATACAGCAATAACCTTAGATTTATGTGAAGTTGAATTATAGCCTGAGAATTTAGATTCTTCTTTAAATTTTAAGAATTCTTCATTTTGGCCCTTCATTGAATTTTCATCCTTACGAGCAGATCTTGCACGCTCCTTTTGAGCCATTAAGCACTTATTGAAGCCTTCAACATCTACCTTTAGGTTTTGTTCTTCAGCATATTCTTGTGTTAATTCTAGTGGGAATCCATAAGTATCATATAATAAGAATGCATCTTCACCAGAAATCATTTCCTTTGTGTTTGAAGCAATTGCTGCTAATCTCTTTTCACCTGATGCTAAAGTTGATAAGAACTTTTCTTCTTCAGATGTAATGATTTGCTTAACAATATCCTTCTTTTCATGTAGATATGGATAGAATGGATCCATAATATCAATAACTACATCTACAAGTTCAGCCATAAATGGCTTATTAATACCAATTGATTTAGCATGCTTAGAAGCTCTTCTTAAAACTCTTCTTAAAACATAGCCTCTTCCTTCATTTGAAAGTGTTGCGCCATCTGCAACAGCGAATGTTACAGTTCTAACATGGTCAGCAATTACCTTAAATGCCATTTGGCCAGTATATTTAACACCTGAAATTTCTTCTGTCTTTTTAATGATAGGCATAAATAAATCTGTATCGTAGTTTGTATCAACGCCTTGCATTACACAGCATAATCTTTCAAGACCGCATCCTGTATCGATATTTTTAGAAGGTAATTCCTTATAATCTTTTCTTGCTACGCCTTCTTTAGAATTGAATTGAGAAAATACGATATTCCAAATTTCAATAAAACGATCGTTTTCAATATCCTTTTCAATTAATTCCTTACCACGCTTATCGTATTTTTCGCCTCTATCATAAAACATTTCAGTATCAGGACCACATGGACCTTCACCAATTTCCCAGAAGTTTCCTTCTAATGGAATTAAATGATCTTCAGCGATACCATTTTTCATCCAAGTCTTTTTAGCTTCTAGATCATCAACATAATAAGTGATATAAATTTTATCCTTATCAAAGCCAAACCATCTTTGGTCAAATAATAATTCTACTGCGAATTCAATTGCTTCATGCTTAAAATAATCACCAATAGAGAAATTACCTAACATTTCAAAGAATGTATGATGTCTTGCAGTTTTACCTACATTTTCAATATCATTAGTTCTAATACATTTTTGTGCATTAGTGATTCTAGGATTTTCAGGAACCATAGAACCGTCAAAATATTTTTTTAATGGTGTAACACCAGCATTAGTCCAAAGTAATGTTGGATCATTTGCAGGAACAAGTGATGCAGATGGTTCAACTGAATGACCCTTTGATTTAAAGAAATCAAGCCACATTTGTCTAATTTCATATGATTTCATATTCTTCATTTACCAAAACCTCCGAAAATAAGCCCTTGCTTATTTTTCCTTTAATATTATAAATATTAACTCTTATCTATTTTACCAAATTGCAATATATTAATCAATATAACTTTTTTTAATAATTTTTCATTATTTTTTTAAAAAAATTGAAAAATCTTACTATTATTGTTAATAGAGGGTGAAAAAATGAAAACAAATATAACAAACAAAGAAAAGGAATTATTAAAAAAATATTATTCTTGTGGTATTTCTATTGAAGCATTAGCTATGGCAACAGGTATAAATGAAGAAACTATTAAAAAGATTTTAGGTATTTTAAAATGATTTTATGGAATGATGTAGCACTAATAATTCAAAGAAAAAGAATAATGAAAAATATTTCATTAAAGAAGGCCGCTTCTGATTTATCTATTAATATGTTTAAGTATTATAGAATAGAAAATGGAGTCCAAGAACCTAACTTCTTTGAACTCCAATTAATTTTTGAATATTATGATATTGAATTGATAATTAATTTTCCATAAAAGTATATGGAGTAATACCCTCCATATCATATTCACCTAAGGTATCAAATGGTATTTCAGGATCAAAAATACGATTATCAATTGATAATTTATTTGCATCAACAAGTCTATTATATAATGCTGTTTGCCTTATAGGATCTAGTGTTTTAATTGCATAATCTAAAGCTTCAAGCTTACCGACAAGGATAAGCTTTTTTTTCGCTCTTGTTACAGCTGTATAAATTATTTTTTTCTTAAGCATAATCTTATAGCTTGGAAGAATTGGTAATATTACATTTTCAAATTCAGAGCCTTGAGATTTATGAATTGAAATAGCATATCCAAGCTTTAAATTATCTAAATCTTGAGCACTATAAGTAGCTAATTTATTATCAAAATCAATTAATAAATAATCCTTTTCTTCTATTTTTACAATATCAATAATTTTACCGATATCACCATTCATTATATCTAAATTGGTATCATTTTTTAATTGTAAAACCTTATCATTTACCTTAAATACTTGATTATCTCTTACAATCATTTTAGATTCTTTATTGTATCTTTCTTGAATTCTTCTATTGATTTCATCAATACCAGCAATTCCGGCATACATAGGAGCAAGAACTTGAATATCCTTAACTAAATCTCCGCCCTTTTCAACAAATCTATCTAAAATTTTAAATATTCCATCTATAACATCTTTTGTATCAAAATTATAAAAGAATAAATCCTTTTTAGTTGAAAAAATATTATATAAAATATTTTCATTTAATATCATATGAGATAATTTAATAATTTGAGAATCCTCTGCTTGTCTCATAATTTGAGTAAGCTTAGTTGTTTTAAATACATTTGAATTAATTAAATCAACTAATACATTACCAGGACTTACAGAAGGTAATTGGTTAGCATCTCCAACTAAAATTATTTGGGCATCATTTGATATGGCATCAAATAAATTTTTAGCAAGCTCAATATCAAGCATAGATGCTTCATCAACAATAATTAATTTTTTAGGAAGCAAATTAAATTCATTAAAGCTAAAGCCTTTATCATATCCATATCCTAATGCCTTATGAATAGTAGATGCTTTAAAATTTGTAACCTCAGTCATTCTTTTAGCTGCTCTTCCTGTTGGAGAGACTAATAATACATTAAATTGAATTAAATCATCTGTAATGCTTGAATTTAATAAATTAGCATAGGTATATAAAATACCCTTTAAAATTGTAGATTTACCTGTACCAGGTCCACCTGTAATAATAGATAATTTATTTGATAAAGAATTAATTATTGCTTCACGCTGTAAAGGTGTATAATTTATTTTTAAATTTTCTTCAACATAGCCTAATGAATCTTCTACATCATCTTTTAAAAAGACTTTAGATGTTGATTTTTTTATTTTATCAATTTTTATAGCTAAATCACATTCAGCTTTATAAAGTACGGAATCAAAGATTCTTTCATCCTCATTAACCAATAATCCTTTTTTTATTAAATCATTTAATGCATTTTCAAATTCTTCTTTTAAAATATTAGGGTTATTATTTAATAAATTAATAGCAGAATTAATTACCTGTTCATGAGTTAAAAAGGTAAAACCATTTTGGTAACAAACATAATTAATTGTATATGTAATAGCGGCTTTTAATCTTCTTTCATCATTTTCCTTAAAGTTTAAATTCATGGCTAAAAGATCACATTTTTTAAAGCCAAAGCCATCTACCTCTTTAATTAAAATATAAGGATTTTCTTCAATTAAATTAGCAGCATCTAAGCCATATGCTTCATAGATTTTTCCAGCCATTTTTGGAGTTAAACCAAAGCCATAAAGCTTAATAAAAACATCATCTGTTAAATAATTGGCTTTAACAACCTCATAAATTAAATCCTTTTTTTGATCATTTAAGCCTTTAACCTTATCAAGTGATGATTTATCATCTATAATCTTTTGAATACAATCAGTACCTAATGCATCAATTATATTTGAAGCAAGCTTAACACCGATTCCTTTAAATTTATCACTTGATAAATATATAACTAAGCCTTCTTTTGAAAAGGAATTTCCAATTTCATATGTTTCAACAACGAATTGCTTACCAAATTTAGGATGCTCATTCATCTTACCAATAAATTGATAAGTTAATCCATCCTCTAAGCGTGGAAAAGAACCTACAATAGTTAATTCTTCATCATCTTTTGTCATGATTTTACAAACCTTATATAAAGAATCAGAAGCTTCATATATGTAATTTAAGATATACCCTTCCACTTTTTCTTTTTCCATTAGTATCTTCTTTTCTCCTCATCAAAATAAACTTCATCAATTAAAGCTCCACCTAAGCAAATATCACCATCATAAATAACACAAGCTTGACCTGGTGTTACAGCTCTTGAACCTTCAGGATAAAATACTTGAATCTTATTATCATCTAAAAATTTTAAAGTAACATTTATATCCTTTTGTCTATATCTAAATTTAGCTTGATAATTTTTACCTTCAATTGGTTTATCTGTAATCCAATTGCATTCAGATGCAATTAAATTATTAGAAATTAAATATTGGCTATCATGGCCTTGACCAATTAATAATTCATTTTTTTCTAAATCCTTACCACATACAAACCATGCAGCATTTTCATATTCATTAGAACCGCCAATGCCTAATCCCTTTCTTTGACCAATTGTATAATACATTAATCCATCATGACGCCCAATAACCTTACCATCTAAGGTTACCATATTACCAGGCTGTGCTGGTAAATAATTTTGTAAGAATTTTTTAAAATTTCTTTCACCTATAAAGCAAATACCAGTTGAATCCTTCTTTTTAGCTGTATATAGATGAGCATCTTCTGCAATTTGTCTTACCTCAGGCTTTGTTAAATGACCAATAGGAAATAAGGAATGTCTTAGCTGTTCTTGGCTAATCATACATAAAAAATATGTTTGATCCTTATTTGAATCTACGCCTCTTAATAAATAGCTTTTATCCTTATCATGTCTTACTCTTGCATAATGTCCCATCGCAATATAATCAGCACCTAATCTTGATGCATGATGTAAAAATGCATTGAATTTAATATATTTATTACACATAATATCAGGATTTGGAGTTCTTCCCTTTTTATATTCATCTAAAAAATATTTAAATACTGTATCCCAATATTCTTCAATAAAGTCTACTCTATTTAATTTTATACCTAATTCATCCGCAACCTTTTTAGCATCCTGGAAATCCTTTTCTTGAGGACAAACATCATCATCAATATCAGGATTACCTAAAATATCATTATTTGTTGCTGAATCCCAGTTACGCATAAACATAGCTTCAACATCATAGCCTTCATCCTTTAAAAGCTTTAATGCAACGCTTGAATCTACGCCACCAGAAAGTCCTAAAATAACTTTCATTTCTATCACCATTATTTATTATATAATAAAAATTTCTTTTATAAAATAAAATTTTATAAAGAGACTTAATTATATGCTTAAATTATCAATATTGCAAGTGTGTTGCAAAAAGAAACTAAAACCTTTATAATAATTTTTGGGTGAGAATAATGGAAAAAACACAAGAAAATGAACAAACCTATGATAATGGATTTCATCCCCATGAGGTTCATTTAAAGGATAATTATAAATTTTATCGAAAAGACTTATATTTTAAACTTATAAGATGTCTTTTTATCTATCTAACTAAATTATTCTTATTTATCCCAAGAAAGCTTGTTTGGGGCTATAAAGTAGTTGGAAAAAAGAATTTAAAGGGCCAAAAAAGCTATGTTATGATATGTAATCATACTCATCCTTTTGATTCAATTAATATTTTAATTTCTTTATATCCGAAAAGGTCACATTATATGACTACCTTACAATCAAATATGGGATTTCCTATAGTTTCAACATATTTTAGATATGGAGGAGCTGTGCCAATTCCTGAAGATATGAAATTATTTAAAAAATTCAATAAGGATACAGTTGATTTATTAAAAAATAAAGGAAGATTAATAGTTTTTCCAGAAGCATCTTTAGTTCCTTATTGTGATCATGTAAGACCATTTATGCAAGGCGCATTTAATTTTGCAGTTACTGCTAATTCTACTATTATTCCTACATGCTATACATATCATAAGCCAAAAGGTATTTATAAATTAACAAGAAGAAAAAAGCCATGTATGCATTTTAATATTCTTCCTCCATATCATATTGAGGATTTAGGTTCTAGAAAAGAAACAACAAATAAAATGGCTTTAGATTTATTTAATATAATATCAAAATATTATGAAGAAAATTCTGATTATTTTAAAAAATAATAATAGCAAAAAAAGAATCTCCACAAAGGAGATTCATTTTTTTATTTTAGACCATCAATATAGGTTGTTAAAGATTCTCTATCAAAATATTTATCATATGAAAGTTCATAATCAACCTTACGACCATGTTCTAATAGCTCATAATTGTATGAAGTTCCATTTCTTGTAAGATCACAGAATTGACCAGTACCAGAGATTTGTAAGACTGTTCCATCGATACCAACTAAAGGTAAAATTGAGCATCCACCGCCACCAGCTTGTTCACCAATTAATTTTACATTTTCATTATTAATCTTAGCTAAATGAGCAAATAAATTAGCTGAGCTATATGAATATAATGATGTTAATACATACCAATTGTAGCCTGTAATTTGATCGTTTTCATCATATTTACCATCATTATTTGTATCAACTGTTATTTTATTTGTATAAGCTGTATGAGATAAAAAGTCTCTATTACTAGCTCTAAATGTTCTTGAAATAAATCCTAATGTACGATATAAAGCTCCGCTATTTCCTCCACCATTTATAGATAAATCTACAACAATATTTTTCACTGGTGTTGTACTTGCTTTAATAGTGTCCATTGCTTTTAAGAATAAATAATAAGTGTCATATAAATATGCTGTATCTAAAATCTTTCCATCTGAATCTAAAACCTTAGCCTTAGGGCTTGTTTCAAAATTCTTAAAGAAAATATAGCATGTATCGCCTACTATTTCGACTTTATTTTTTAAATCATCACCATAGTGTGCTTTTGCAGCTTCTGTTAATGCATCAGATGTAGTTTTATGCTTTTTAAAATTAGTTGCTTCAAATTCACCCTCAAAGAAAGAATATTTAGCTATGCTTTCTGTTGTTGTATAGTTATGAATTGATGTGTGTAATTCATTAAGATTTTGAACTAAACCAGCATATCCTTTCATATAAGTCTTAGGATCAGTTGATTTTAAATTAGTTTTAATTGTTCCATCTAAATATTCATCAAATGAAGTAATATTCTTATCATCCTTTAATCCATAAAAATAATCTAGATAAAAGCATAAGAAATTATAATTTGAATCTCTTAATTCTTGTGTATTTAATTCCTTTGAGGTATCCTTTAAAATTTCTTGATATTGAGTTGCAGCATTATCAGAATACCGTAATGAAAAATAAGTATTATAATATGATTGACCTGTATAATAAGTTGATAAATAATTTGTACCTCCAAATAATGCATTCATAATTTGGAATGGAACCAAACAATTACCATTTATATATCTCATATCAAAGCCATATTTTTTCAAATCAAAGCATAATGTTTTACCTGCATATGCATTTTCAGTAGACATTTGTAAATTAAATGCATAGTCTAATGATGATGTAATATCTACAGTCTTTTCAAAGGCAACAAGATATGTAGTTAAAATTTTATCATTCTTATAATCAAAAACAATTGAAACACTTGTTCCTTGAACTTCAGTTTTAACAACATATTCTTGGAATAATGTATTAACAGAATATTTATAAGCACTACTATTTAGCGCACCATCCATTGAATTAATATATCCTGAAATAGAAACATATGGAATCTTTGAATCAGCTAAATAATATGTATCTAATTTATCATTTTTTAAAGTATATGTATCATTATAATCATATAATGGTAAGCTTTTAACTGTTGTTGGAGTATTATCTTTTGCACAGCTTGTTAATGCTAAAACCGAAGCAAAAGCTACACCTAATAAAAATCTTTTTTTCATGATATAACCTCGCAATTATAAAAAATATTATACCCTATTATTTTACCATAAATCTATCTAAATTCAAAGCTTCCTGCTATCAATACAAGTAAAATAAATTATTTGAGCCTTACCACTTAATTTTTTTGTTAAATCTAAAGCCATTTTTAAATTTTTAGCATCTAAATTAACAAATGGATCATCTAAAATTATAAAAGGCTTATCAACATACATATTATCAATTAAAGCAAGTCTATAGCATAGCATCGCTATTGTTTTTTCACCTTGACTTAAATGATAATCATCTACAAGCTTTCCTTCTCTTAATAATTTTAAATTAAAGTCCTTATCAAATGTAATATTATCCTTAAAAATAGATTTTAATTCTTTTGCGTAAGAAATAAATTTTTCCTTTAATGGGGCAATATATTTTTCCTTTAATGAATTATCTGCTGCTTCTAAATAATTGATAACTGAATCATATATTTTTCCTTTATGCTTATATTCTTCTATTTTTTCTTTTAATAAATTACATTCACTTTCTAAATATGGTAATCTTTCTAATGAATCCTCATAAGATTTTATCTTTAAGCTTAATCTATTAAATTCATTTAATAATTCATTTGATTTATTCTTTAAATCGCTTAAATCAATTCTTTCAAAAGATAATGAAGGATCTATATTATTTTCTTTAACGAAATCATTTAATTCATTTTCTAATCTTAAAATAGTATTATTTAAATAATTTAAAGTATTTAAATCTTCCTTCATGTTATTAATAAATTGTTCTAATGAATCAAATAAAATATTAAACTCTTTACAATATGAATCTAATTTATTTTTAATTTCTTCAAATTTATTTTTATTTTCTGTATTATTTTTTTCATATTCATTTTTAGATGCAATAAAGCGATTATATCTATCAAGCCTTAAGCTAATAGTTCTTAAAGCCTCTCTATATTCATCAAAGCTATCTAAATATTTATTTATGAATTCTTCAATAGAAGCTTTTAAATAAGAAATTCTTTCTTCTGTTTTTATTTTTTCAGCTTCTATTTTTTCATTATTAGAAATATCATTAATATATTTTTCATAATCATTTTCTAAATGAATAAGCTTTGCTGAAAAATCAGAATCATCATATCTATAAGGAGCTAAAATATCGATTAATCTTTTTTCAGATTTACGATATTCATATATTAAATTAGAATTATCATTTGCTTGATTTTTATTTTTAGTTGCTAAAAGTAAGAATGCAATAGAACCAATTGCACCTAAAGCCATTAAAACAATTCCAGCTATTAATTGATCTATAACTAATAAAACTATACCTAAAATTAAAATTGCTCCAGATAAAATTGCTGGTATAAATAATGGATTAAATTGCTTTTTAATCTTAACCTCTTTTGATGCAATTAAACGATCATTTAGCTCATTATATTTATTTAATTCTTCTTTAGCCTCTAAAATTTCTTTTTTTACATCAACACCATCAAATCTTTTTAAATCCTCATCCTTAATTAAAACCTGATTTTTATTTTTTAATTCTAATTTTAATTCTTCTAATTCCTTAATTTTAGATTCTATATTTGAAATATCTTCTTCATTAATTGGATTAGAAATAAATAAATCCTTTAATTTTAATAATTCAGGAGAATTAAAATCCTCTTTATCAATTATTGTTTTTAAATATTTATATTGAGTAATATCATTTTTAATTGAATTAATACTTTCTATATCAAGTATTTTAGGATATTTATTTTTAATATTTAATGAATCATTTTTAAGCTTTCTTATATTATCATATTTTTCTTTATATTTTTCATATAATAAAGCTTTTTCATTTTCCTTTTCTTTTAAAGAAATTTCTTTATTTACATTTTCTAATTCTTTTTCTTTTATTTTTAATTCTTCATAACTTGAGCTTAAAGAATCATTTAAATTAGCAAGTGTTATTCTTTCATTATTTTTTTCATCTAATTCAGCTTTAGCAGCAACAAGTAAGCTTTTAGTTTTAGCTTGAGTACCATATGCTTTTTTAACTTCCTTTAAATCTTCTAAAACATCCTTTAAATCAAAATCATCTTCTGTTTTAGAAACTAAGCTATTAAGCTTTGAATTAATTGTTGAATTAGTTGAAATAGATAAATCACTACCATTTATAAAAATAGTTCTTACAAATCCTTCTAAATCAACCTTAAATAAATAATTGCCTAAAGATTTAATATCTGTAAGTGTATTATTTATATATATTTTTTCTTCATCTTTTGTTATAGATTTATAATCAAAGTTTTTTTCAACTCTATATTCTTTTCCTTCAAATTCTAATACTAATGATCCTCCAAATTGACCATTATCAAATGGAGCATATTTTAATCTTTCATCCTTTTTAGGTAAATCATATAACATAAATTTAATAAAATCAGCTAAGGTTGATTTGCCAGTACCATTTTCAGATGAAAATTGAGTTAAATCATCAAAATCAAAATCTTTATTTTTATACATACCAAAGCCATTAATATGGCATTTTTTTAATTTCATAATTTAACTTCACCCCTTAAAGCTTTTAAGCCTATATAAATAATTTCATCCTTTTCTTCTTGTGTTAAATCATTATCATTTAACACCTTTCTTACAAATTCACCCTTTAATGATAAATCATTTATGAAATCATTATAATTAATTTTTCTTTTTGTTTTATCCTTTATACTAAAATAAAAATATGAAAAATAATTAACTAAATCTTTCAAATCTTCATCTATTTGATTATCTCCAATTAAATTAATCCTTATAATATCTTCTTTTTTAATATCACTAATTAAATCAGAAATTAAATCCTTAACTTCACCAAATGAATTTGCTTTAGTTATATCTAAATCTAATGTATGAATTATTCGTTGGCTATTAATAATAAATTGTGTATCAATTTTATCATTTTCAGTATTTAATACATAAAATCCTTTTTCTAATGGTTCATCAAAGCCTCTTCCTTCAAGGCATCCTGAATAAGCATAATAGCCAGAATCATCTAATTTTTCTAAAGATTTTTCATGAATATGACCTAATGCTAAATAATTAATATTTTTATTTTTTAAATCCTTTAATGAAATATAATTAGCACCCTTAGATAATATATCACCATGCATCATGACAATATTAACATTTGATTTATCTAGCTTTAAAGATGGATAAATAGCTTTAGAATTATCGCTTGTTAATTCAACACCTGATATAACTACATTATCAAATTTATATTGTGTCCATGTATCCTTAAATAAGAATAAATTAGGATATTTTTCATCATATTTACTTGAAATATCATGGTTACCTTTTAAATATAAAAAATTAATATGAGGATTCTTTTCAATTAAATGATAAAAATATTCCTTATCCCTTTTATAAGGTGAATTTGAATCAAATACATCTCCTGACATCATAATAATTTTTATATCATTACGATTAGCATATTCTACTAATCTTTCAAAGCTATGTAATATTTCATTTTTTCTAATTGTTCTTTTATCTATATCTTCTATAGATGAAAGTGGTGAACCTAAATGAATATCAGCTGTATGTATTATTTTCATAAAAAGTCTCTCCTTTTTAAAAATCTTTTTTATTAATTATATTAATAAACTAGACAAATTATATGTCTAGTTTTATTTTTCATCATTATACAATTTTATAATATTATAAATTTTATTTATAAGTTAATGATATCATCTATTACTTTAGCTACATTTAAGGCTGTATCAGATGCGGTCATGGTATATTCTGAATGTTCTTTTAAAGCATATTCTCCAGCCTTACCATTAATATAAGCACTTCCTGCTGTAGCTAATAATAAATCATCATTAAAACCTACAAGGCTTGTAATTATTCCTGATAAAACATCACCAGACCCACCTCTTGCCATGCCAGGTGTTCCTGTATTAGATAAATATACTTTGCTTCCATCTGTAATAACTGTAGTTGTACCTTTTAATAATAAAATTAAATTATATTTTTTAGCAAAGGCTTTTGCTAATTCAATTTGATCTTTTAATATATCATTTATATTTAAATTTATTAATCTTGAAAATTCTTTAATATGAGGTGTTAAAATAATTTTCGCTTTAGTTTCATTTAATATATTTAAATCCATTTCGCTTAAAGCATTTAAGCCATCTGCATCTATTATTAAATTATTTTCATAATTATCTAATAAATATTTTAATAATTTCTTCGTTTCTATAGTATTTCCTATTCCCATTCCAAAAGAAATTGTTTTAGTATTTTTAATTAAATCTTTTATTTCTTCTTCATTAAAAATTATATATTTATCATCTGATGATAAAGGATAAATTGTAGCATCTATAATATTTGGTATTATTTCTTTTGCAATTACATTTGGTACTGCAACCTTAACAACACCTGCACCACTTCTTACTGATGCGTTAGCAATTGATGCTAATCTTATAGCTCCACTATAATAGATAGAACCTCCTATTAATACATCATAGCCATAGCTTCCTTTATGAGAATAATTTAATCTTTTTTTAAATAATGGCTTTAAATCATTATCATTTAATAAATAATATGGTTCATCTATTAATTTTAAATTAATATTTGCAACCTTTAATTCTTTTATATAATCCTTAGCCATATTTAATAAATGTCCTGGCTTTAAATAACCTATTGCGATTGTTAAATCTGATTTAAAAGCAATATCAGCAAGTCCTGTTTTAGCACTTAATCCTGAATTAATATCAATAGCTATTTTATAGGCATTTGAATCATTAGCCTTTAATATAATATCTTTATATTCATCCTTTAAAGACCCTTCAAATCCTGTACCAAGTAATGAATCAATAATTAAATCATATTCATTAAAGTTAATATTTTCATTAATTATAATATTAGCTTTTTCTTTTATTTGATTATAAAAATATAATGAATCAGAGCTAAATTTTTCTTTTAACAAATAGATTGTTACATTCTTATTTATTTTTAATAATTCTCTTGCTATAACATAGCCATCTCCAGCATTATTACCAGTTCCTGCTAATATTAATATATTATTAAATTTATTATCAATTAATTTAAAAGCTTCCATTCCTGCAATTTCCATTAAATCATATGAATGAGCTAATTTTGAAATATGAAGTTCTTCTGATTTTTTCATATTGATAACTGATGCAATTTTTTCCATAGAAATCCCCTATTTTAAAAGCAAAAATAACATTGTATTAGTCAATTTCATATATTTTTTTAAAAAGACCTCCACAATGTTATCTCGTTTTATATCTAACAATATTTTATCATATTAATGATAGCTATGAAAGATTATATATTTAATTATTTTTTATTTATAATGTTTCTTGCAACATAAACTCCATTAGCACCAGCTTGAGCAAGACCTCTTGTTAAACCAGCACCATCACCACCAACATATAATCCTTTAATTTTTGTTTCAAAATTATTAGAAATATCAGGGCGCTTTGAATAGAATTTAGCTTCAACTCCATAGAATAATGTATGTTCTGATGCAATACCAGGTGTTACATGATTTAATGCTTCAATCATTTCAATAATTGATTTCATTGTATTATATGGTAATACTAATCCTAAATCTCCAGGTACAGCTTCTTTTAATGTTGGCTTTACAAATCCTTCAGCAATACGCTTTGGAGTAGATCTTCTACCCTTTAAGATATCACCATAGCGTTGAACAATAATTGAGCCACATGATAATTCGTTAGCAAGTCTTGACACTTGATGAGCATATTCATTTGGTAAATCAAATGGCTCAGAAAATTTATGTGAAACAAGTAATGCAAAATTAGTATTTTTACTTCCTAATTCCTTAGATGCATAAGCATGACCATTAGCAAGCATTGTTCCTGAATGATTTTCAACAACTACATGTCCTGATGGGTTAGCACAGAATGTTCTAACAACTGTACCAACAGATGTTCTATAAATGAATTTTCCTTCATATAGGTTTTCATTTATTTCTGACATTATAATATCATTTGTTTCAACTCTAACTCCAATATCTACTTGGTTATTAGTCATATGAATATCGTTTGCATTACATACCTCTTCTAACCATGTTGAGCCATCTCTTCCAACAGCTAAGAATACATTATCAGAATATTCTTCCATTCCGCCTTCTAAAACAACACCTTTAACTTGGCCATTATCAACAATAATTCTATCAACCTTTGTTGTATAACGCATTTCGATGTTTTTCTTTAATTCTTCATATATTCTTTTTAAGATTTCTAAATTATTTTCAGTACCTAAATGTCTAACTTCACTTCTTAAAAGCTTTAATCCTACACCTAAAGCTCTCTTTTCAATTTCAGATACCTTATCTGTATTAGGATTTGTAATCTTTTTTGTTGCCCCAAACTTTAGATTGATAGAATCAACGTATTTAATTAAATCTAATACTGTATCTTCATCTAAATATTCAGTTAACCAACCACCAAATTCTGTAGTGATGTTAAATTTACCATCAGAAAATGCACCTGCACCACCAAATCCATCAGTGATAGAGCATGCAGGATAGCATCCTGAAACACCTTTTTTATTAATTGGGCATTTAGCTAGCTTATGCTCATTTACTGGACATTTTCTAGAATAAATGTCATATCCTTTATCTAATAACAATATTTTCATTTCTGGCTTTTTAACCATAAATTCATAGGCTGCAAAAAGTCCTGCAGGACCTGCGCCAACAATTATACAATCGTATTTCATAATAAAACCTCACTACTTCTTTTTTTCTTTTTTATTGAATAAGCTAAAAAATGTATTTGGACATTTAGCTTCTAATGATATTAATTCATTTGTATCAGGATGTACAAATTCTAATTTAGATGCATGAAGACCTAATCTATTTAACGGATTTTTAGTAAATCCATATTTTTCATCACCAACGATAGGATGACCTAATGTTTTAAATGCTACTCTTATTTGATTTTTTCTTCCTGTTGATATTAAGCATTTAACTAATGAATAATCATTAGTCTCTTTTAATACATCATATTCAGTAATAGCAAGCTGACCGTTAGGATCTTTTGTTTCATATACTAAATTATTTTCATTTTCCTTTAAAAACATTTTAATAACATCATGTTTTTTAGGAAGCTTTCCTTCTACAATAGCGTAATATTCTCTAGTTTTTACATAATCATTCCAATTCATTCTTAATTTTGAATGAATAATTTCATTTTTAGCAAAAACTAAAACACCAGATGTTTCTTTATCTATTCTATGTAATATAAAAGGTCTTAATCTTTTATCAATGCTTTGTAAATACATCAATGCATAATTATAAGCATTTTCTCTTTCCTTATCACTTTCAATTGATAAAAGTCCATTAGGCTTATTAATAGCTAAGAATTCATCATCCTCATAAATTATTTCAATTGGCTTAATTCTTGCCTTTTTTGTTTTAGGCTCTTCTTTTACATATTGAGGATGCTTTGCAATTTTTACCTCATCATCATGAGCAAGCATTAAATTAAATTGAGTTACAACACTACCATTAACTAAAACCTGATGATTAGAAAGTAATGTTTTAACATTATTTCTTGAGGTATTAAGCTTAGAAAGTAAGAATGATAATAATTCTTCACTTCTTAAAACCTTTAATGTTTTTGTTATTTCTATTTTCTTTTCTTCTTTTTTATTATTTTTATTATTATATCTATTATTTCTCATAAATTATCTATTATCGTAAACATCATTTAATGGATTATTTTTTTGTAACACTCTAATGCTTGTATTATTAAAAGAAACATTAGCATAATTTATAATTCCAAATTCTTTGACCTCTACATCCATATCTCTAAATTTTATTTTTGAAATTGGTTCATGTTCAAATCCTTCAATGTTAAAGCATCTTGAAATTCCCATATAACCTGGAGTATTGTACGCCTTTATGTTAGATATTTCAACATTTTCTATGATAGTATCTTTAATATTTGAGCTAACATGCTCACATAAGGTATTCCAATATGAAGGAACAACTCCTTTATAAGTCTTTGGAATCTTGCAATTTGAGTAATTAGGATTCCAATTTAGGTAAAAATGGAATAAATATTTAACATCAATCATTTCAAGATTTCTTACAGTTATATTTTTTATATAGCCTTTTCTAGTTTTTGTTGATTTAATTCTAAATCCACAATCTGTACCTTCATATTTAATATTATTAATATCGACATTATAAATACCACCTGAAAGCTCACTACCAAGTGTTATACCAAAGCCTGCCTTAATTTCACAATCATGAATTGATATATCATGTGATGCTATATTTTTTCTTAATCCATCAGCATCACGTCCTGATTTAACACAAATGGAATCATCATTAACAGCAAGTGTACAATTTTTAACCTCAACATCACTACTTGAATCAATATTTATACCATCAGTTGATGGAGACATATAATCATCTGAATTAATATGGATATTATCTACCACAACATGATTTGAATATAGAATATGAACATTCCAAAATCCTGAATCTATTGAACTAAAATCTTTTAAATATATATTTGAAGAATTAGAAACTAATACATTTCTTGTTCTTTTACAATCATAATCACAAGCAAATCTTAATCCTTGCTTATCATATATTTGACGCATACCGCCATTCATATCCTTGCCCCAATATTTATTCCACCAATAAGGACCAGAACCATTTATAGCACCACTACCTTCTATTCTTACATTAGTAGCATCAATAACATTTAATATGCCAACATACCAAGGCATATCAATTCCTGCAACTCTAGTATTTAAAATAGGGTATTCTTTTTCATCTGTTGTAGCAATTAAAACTGCATTATTTTCTAATACTAATGTAGTATTACTTTTAACAAAAAGAGATGATACTAAATATTTACCTTCTGTAAATATAATTTTTTTACCTGATGCATCATCTAAAAGTTTTTGTATTTCTTTAGTAACTAAACTTTTTCCAGTATTATCTATATTAAAATCTTTTAGTCTAATCTCTTCCATATAAATACCTCGCCAATACTTCATTATTATAACATAGATATTTATTTTTTTATATAATTTATTATATAAAGAAAAAGCGGCAATCTTAAAATTGCCGCTTATCATTATTATTCAGATACTTCATATCCAGCTTCAGTTATTTTTTTAACAACTAATTCCTTATCGATTGAATCCTTATAAGAAATTGTAACATTATTTTCTTCTAAAGAAGCTTTTGCCTTTTTTAAATTAGGAACATCCTTTAATGCATTTTCAACCTTAGCTACACATTTAGAACAACCCATACCTTTAACATTTAATACAAGCTTTTCCATTATCTTTTTACCTCCTTTGCTTTATATCCTTCATGTTCGATATTATCTATAATTTCGTTAACATTAACGTTATCTTTATATGTTATTATAACATTTTTATTCTTTAAAGAAGCTTTTGCAGTTAAAACATTATTTACTTTTTTAGATGCTTCTTCTACATGTGCTACACATTTTTCACACATCATGCCTTTTACTTTTATTTCTATTTCATTATTATTAATTTCTTTATTTATTTTTTCTACTTTAAATAAATTAATTGTTAAAGCTGTTAATACAACTGAAACTGATGAAATAGACATTGCTATAGATCCAATCATAGGACTAATTTTAAAGCCATTTATATAATATAAGATTCCTGTTGCTAAAAAGACACAAATAACATTATAGAAAAATGCCCAGAATAATGATAATTTGATTGTGTTTAATGTTCTTCTTGATAATCTAATTACATTGGATATATCCATTAAATCATTATGTAATAAAACTACATCTGATGCATTTATCGCAACATCTGATGCATTTCCAACTGATATCGCTATATCTGCCTCAGCTAAAGCAATGGCATCATTTACACCATCACCCACCATCGCAACAAGTCCTTTATCATTTTTTAATAATTTTAAAACATTTCCCTTATCAACAGGTAATACCTCAGCTATTACTTCTTTAATGCCTACTTCTTTGGCAATAGATTCAGCTGATCTATAATTATCACCCGTAAGCATAACTGTTTTAATACCTAAGCTATTTAATCTTTCAATAGCTTTTTTACTATTTTCCTTTGGTAAATCCTTTAATGCTACTAATCCAATTAAATTATCATTTTTTAAAATAATTAAAACTGTTTTTCCATCATTAGCTAAATTATCTATTTTTTGAATTAAATCTAAAGATGCTTTTCCAATTCTTTTTAAATATTTTATATTACCAATATAATATGTATCATTTAAAATATTAGCCTTTAGGCCTTCACCTTCTATATTTTCTAAATTATCAATTTTTAACAAATTAGAATCCTTTGTATATTCAATTAATGATTTAGCAAGTGGGTGATTTGATGAATTTTCGATTGAATAAATTATAGATTTTAAATCGATAGAATCATCATAAGCCTCATAATCTGTAACAATAGGCTTACCTAGAGTTATTGTTCCTGTTTTATCAAAAACAATTGTATTAATTTTAGATGTATTTTCTAATATTAATGCATTTTTTATTAATAAACCATTTGATGCACCCTTTCCTGTTGATACCATTATAGCAACAGGAGTTGCTAATCCTAATGCGCAAGGGCATGCAATTACAACAACTGTTATGGCAAAATTTAGGGAAAGCTCAACTGTTACTAAATTGGTTGTTAAAGCTAAAATTAAATTAACAATAAAAGTAATTAATGAAAGAATTAAAATTGTAGGAACAAATACATTAGATATTTTATCTACCATTTTAGATATAGGAGCTTTACTATTTGATGCTTCTTCAACAAGCTTAATAATTGTATTAATTGATGAATCATCACCAACCTTTGTTGCCTTTATTTTAATAAAGCCAGATTCAACTATTGTTGATGAATAACAAAAATCATTTAAATCTTTATAAACAGGAATTGCTTCTCCTGTAATATTTGCCTCATTTATAGATGCATTACCTTCTATAACTATTCCATCTACAGGTATTGCATCACCTTGTCTTACAATTAATATATCGTTAACCTTAACCTCTTCAACACCAACAACATATTCTTTACCATCTTTTAATATATTTGCCTTTTTAGGAGCTAAATCCATTAAATTATCAATGGCAACAGTTGTTTTTTTCTTTGATAAGCCTTCTAAATATTTACCTAATGAAACTAAAGTTAATATCATACCAGCAGCTTCAAAATATAAATTCATATGGTATGTTTCTATAAAATCATTTCCTTTTAAATTTCCTATTGATACTAAATAGTATCCATAAGAAATCATAAATAAAGAAATAATACCATAAATTAATGATGCTGTTGCGCCTATTGCGATTAAGGTATCCATATTAGATGAGCCTTTAAATAATCTTTTAAAGCCATTAATAAAATATCTTCTATAAATATAACAAATAGGTAAAACCAAAATAAATTGGATTAGGGCAAAGCCCATTTTATTTTCCTTCATGTCAAAAATAGGAGGAAGTGGAAAATTCCACATCATATTTCCCATTGAAACATACATTAATATAAACAAGAAAATAAATGAAATTATTAAATCTCTTAATGAATGATCCTTTTTATTCAGAGCAATTTTATTATTGTTTTCTTTTTCATTATGAATTTTTGCCCCATAGCCAGATTCTATAACAGATGAAACAATATCTTCTTCTTTTACTTTATCCTCATCAAATGTAACATCCATATTATTATTTAATAAATTTACATTTGCATTTATTACTCCATCAAGTTTTTCTGTTGCCTTTAAGACATGAGCCTGACAGGCAGCACAAGTCATTCCTTCAATATCAAATCTAACCTTTTTCATTATTGAAACCTCTTAAATAAATCTACTATTTCATCAATTACTTCTAGATTTCCGTTTTGAATATTTTCAATTAAGCAGGAATGCATATGCTTATCTAATATTAAATTAGCTAATGATTTAATTGATTTATCAATTGCGGATAATTGAATTAAAACATCATCACAATATCTATCATTTAAAATCATTTCCTTTATTCCATTCATTTGACCTGTTATTTTATTAATTCTAGTTATAATAGCTTTTTTCTCATCTTCAGTTCTAATTTTAATTTTATTATTTTCTTTATTACAACAATCCATTATAATCATCTCTTTTCGGCTTCATTATATACCCTACGGGGGTATATGTCAAGTTTAATATAACGTTTCCATATTTGATTATTTATTAAAATACTTTATAATAAAAATAAAGAGGAAGAGTTTGTATTATATTTATAGGGGTATTAGTTATGTTAAAAAATATTATTGTTATGCTAAAAGGAATACTCTTTGGAGTATCAAATTTAATACCTGGTGGTAGTGGTGGTACAACACTTGTTGTATGTGGCATATATGAAGATACATTGGATTCAGTTACTAATTTAAGAAAAAACTTTAAGCGTGTTTATTTGTTCTTATTATTTTTAATATTAGGAACTATAATTGGTGTAGTATCTGGTTCTTTTTTAATTAAAAAGGTTATGCTTGCATATATTCCATTTATAACATATTGTATTTTCGGTGGTTTTATCATTGGTACATTACCTAATTTAATTAAGCCATATATTAAAAAAATAAATTTAAAAAATATAATTATTTTTACAATAGCATTTTTATTTGTTTTAGCTTTATTGTTCATTGGCTTTAAAGTAAATAAAGATTCATTAGCCTTTGGTGATAAATTATATTTAAAGGATTATATATTACTATTCATTTGTGGTTTCATTGGTATATTTGCAATGATTGTACCTGGTGTATCTGGAATATTAATCTTCTTAATATTAGGCTACTATTCAATTTTCTTAGATGCTATTAATAATTTTTATCATATAGAAACAATGGGACAAGCTATATTAATAGGTCTTCCTGTTGGTCTAGGTATGATAGCTGGAATTTTCCCTGCTTCTGCTTTAATGAAATATTTATTATATAAATTCCCTGTTGGTACATATTTTGCAATATTCGGTTTTGTTGTTGGTTCTATCTTCTGTTTATTTATTAGCTTTTTCCATGATTATGAAATACCTAATGCTTTAAATTGGGTTTTAGGATTATTATCATTAATAATTATTGGTATAATAAGCTTCTTTATAACTGTTTTAGCTAAGAAAAAAACAAATGAAGTTAAGCCTAAAGAAGAAAAAATTATAGAAGAAACACCAAAGGAAAATCAAAATATATAAAGAAAAAAAGTTCAATTAATTTGAACTTTTTTATTTTTTTAAATAATCAATTACTTCATTTAAATTATTTAATATTAATTTACAATTTTTAAAGCAATATTCATTAGGTGAAATTAAATCCTTTACCATAATAGGTATAAATCCACCATTTACTGCAGCAGTAATACCGTTAATAGAATCTTCTAAAACAATAATATCCTTAGATGGAATATCAAAATGCATAGCTACTAAATTGAAAATGTATGGATCTGGTTTACTTCTTTTTCCTACATCATCAGCACAAACTATAAAATCAAATATATTTAAATTTAGATTTTTAAAATTAAATAATTTTTTAATTCTTGCCATATCACTTGATGTTGCTAGTGCTATATTATAATTATTTTCTTTTAAAAATTTTATTAATTCTAAAAATCCTTCTTTTACATCAAACATACCTTCATCTATTTTTTGATGAACATATTCATGAATAGTTTTTCTATATTGATCAACATCTAAATCATTATATAATTTTTTTAATTCTTCTTTTATTTCAAGCTCACTTTTACCACAAAATGATTGTCTAAGCTTTTCATCAATTGTTATATTATATAATTTATTAGCATAATAATCAGCATCACGCCAGATGTTTTCAGTGTTAAAAATAACACCATCCATATCAAATATAACTGTTTTAACCATAATTACTTACTCATTAATTCTAAATTAGAATCAGCATTTAATGTTAAATCAGCTAAAGTAGGATTCTTTTTATATTGATAATATCCTGCCGCAGCAATCATTGCAGCATTATCTGTACAATATTTAATTGAAGGAATAGAAATATTAAATCCTTCTCCTTCTTTCATAAAGCGTTCCTTTAAGCCTTTATTAGCTGAAACACCACCTGCAACAATGATATTTTTAACATTCTTTTCTTTTGCTAAAGCTAATGTTTTATTTACTAAAACTTCAGTTACTGAATCTTGGAATGATGCACATAAGTCATTAACATTTACCTCTTCACCTCTTTGTTTAAGGTTATGAGCTAAATTAATAACTGCACTCTTTAATCCTGAAAATGAAAAATTATAGCTACCATCTTCTAAATATACTCTAGGTAAATGATAAGTATCATGTCCTTCATGAGCTAATCTATCTACATGAGGACCACCTGGATAAGGAAGACCAACAACTCTTGCAACCTTATCATATGCCTCACCTACAGCATCATCTAATGTTTCACCAATTATTTCAAATGAGAAATGCTCCTTCATATAAATTAATTCAGTATTTCCACCTGAAACTAAAAGTGCTATACAAGGAAATTTCATTTCATGCTCGATAGCATTTGCATAAATATGACCTGCAAGATGGTGAACTGCTAAAAGTGGCTTTTTATATATCATAGAAAAAGTCTTTGCAGCATTAACACCAACAAGTAAAGAGCCAATTAAGCCAGGTCCTTCTGTAACAGCTACTAAATCAATATCTTCAGGCTTTACTTTAGCTTGCTTAAAAGCTTCTTCAAAAACCATTGATACTTGATAAACATGGTGACGAGATGCAACCTCAGGTACTACACCTCCAAATTTTTCATGTATTTTTATTTGGGAATTTATAACATTAGATAAAACTTCTTTTCCATCTCTTAAGATGGCAACAGATGTTTCATCACAGCTTGATTCTACACCTAAAACTAACATTTTAGTCCCTCCTAATATCCTTAAATTCAACTTTAATTAATTTTGATAATTCATTTGGATTCATTTCAATTTGAAGTCCAATTTTACCGCCTGAAAAGATAATTCTATCATTTTCTTTGGCTTTTTCATCAACTATTGTAGGAAATACCTTTTTCATTCCTAAAGGAGAGCATCCTCCTCTTACATATCCTGTTAAAGGTAACAATTCCTTAACAGCAATCATTTCTAATGATTTAACACCAAAAGCCTTCCGGGCTTTTTTTAAATCTATTTCATCAACTACATTAACAACACAAACTCTGTAATGCTTTGTATTATCAACGCATACTAATGTTTTAAAAACATATTTAGGATCTTCACCTAATAATGTTGCAACATTAAATCCATCTACTGCTTCGCCTTCTTGATGAGGGTATTCATAGACATTATATTTAATTTTCTTTTGATCTAGCATGCGCATCGCATTTGTTTTATCCATATCATACCATCCTATATACAAAGCAATTTTTTACTGATACAAATCCCATATCTAAATACATATATTTTGTTGTATCATCACTATCTGCAAATAATACTACATGTTTTACATTTAGATTTTTATAATAATTAATTACATAATTAAATATAGAACTACATAATCCTTTATGACGATAATTTATATCAGTTAAAACATCTTCAATAAATATTGCATCGTCCTTTTTAAATACCTTCATATAAGCAATTATTTTATCATTTTCTATAATAGAAAAATAATCAAATTTATTATTAATTAAATCATCATTTGCTCTTAATGCATTATTATTAGCAAAATCTAATCCAAATTCTTTTGAATCGTTATAAACTAAATCATATTGCATTTTTGAATGGCTAGCATTTAATTTAATAACATCATAACTATTATTTTTTAAAGGATTTATGCCATAAATTGATGAATACATATAAATTAATGTATCTTTTTCAAATTTAAAATCAAATAAATTATCAATTTCTATATCCGAAAAAAACATTAAATAATCTCTAAATTGTTTTTGTTTTAATTCATTAATTAATTCTTTTTTAGGATTAATAATTTTAAAATAATTATTATAATATTTATCTTTTTGAACATCATCAAAAAATTTATAATAATCATCATATTTTTCTAATTTAGAATCAACTGATATATATGAATCATATAATGAAGATAAATTAATCATTTTTTTATTCAAAATTAAGGCATCATCACCATTTGAATAATAATTTTTTCTTACATGTATCTTTTTAAATCCAAATTTTTCATAGATTTTTATTGCATTTATATTTTTATCTCTAACTTCTAAAATAATTGATTCAGCATTTAATTTAATAAAATAATTATCTATAAAAGCTAATATTTTTGTACCTAATCCTTTATGCTGATAATTATTATCAACACAGAAATTTAATATTTCAACTATTTGTCCATCAAACATTGTTGAAATATAGCCTAATATTTTTTCATTTTCTTCCAAAACAAAAAAATATGCCATCTCATTTTCTAAAGAAGATTTAAGCATATCATAGCCTAATGATGTATTAAGAGTTGAATTTTCTAATTCAACTATTTTTAATATATCATCCTCTTTTAATCTTCTAATCATTTTAGATTCCTTTCAGCCTCAGTATCTCTTAAATAATTAGGAACTAATAAATGTGGTTCATCAACTAATTGAGCTTTTTTAATTACATAAAAAGGATCAACCTTATAAGAATCCTCAGTAACCTTTTTGCCTTCAAATTCATCTAATTTAGAATAAGGATACATTCCTTCTTCTAATAAAACCTTATCGTTTAAAATATCAAAAACACCTGCAAAGGCATTTCCTCTTCTTGCATCAATTGAAGCTTTTACAACGCCTTTTACGCCTGATGCCATTAAGATTAGGCTTGATACTGTATAAAGCTTTACTTTGGCAAAAACAGCCATCATTTTAGCAACTGTTACAGCCATTCTAACACCTGTATAAGAACCAGGACCATAGCCAACAATAACTCTATCAAGCTTAAATGAATCAATTGAAGCTTTTTTTAATGCTTCATCTACAGTAAAAACAATATTTTTAGCATGATCATTTTTACCTTCAATATATTTTTCATATAAAACTTCAGTATCATTTGTTACTGCTACATATAAAACCTTTGTTGAAGAATCTAATATTAAATTATACATTATAATTCACCTACAATTCTTTCATATCTTTTACCTTTAGCATCAATTGTAATTTCTCTTTCATTTAAACCTTTAATTGATAAGCTTACATTTATATATTCACTAGGTAAAAGCTCATCAACCTGATGAGGCCATTCAATTACACAAACGCCATCTGTTTCAATATAATCTTCTAAATCGAAATCGTTATTTAATCCATCTAGACGATATAAATCTAAATGATATAAATCAGCCTTTGTGCCTTTATATGTTTTTACAATTGTAAAAGTTGGTGAATTAATAATTCTTGTAACTCCTAAGGCTTTTCCTATACCTTTAGTAAGAGTTGTTTTACCACCAGATAAATCTCCTATTAATAAAACAACATCACCTTTGTTTAATAAATTACCTAATTTTTCACCTAATTTTATTGTTTCTTCATTGGAATGAGTAATAAATTTTTTCACAAAAATCACCTAACACATTATATCACTAATCAAAAAATAAATAAACTATTATAAAATATATTTTATAATCTTAAAAATTTAAATAATAAAAGGAGTTAGAAACTCCTTAAATTTTAAAATGATAATACTTTTTCTTTTTCAGCAGGAAGAAGTTGAATCTTAGATGCATCTAGCATAATAACTTCTTCTCTTGCAATATTAGAATATGCCTTAATTACCTTTGCGGTTAATCTAACATAATCACCAACAACTAAATCCATCTTCTTAGGTAATTTAACTTCATATCCTAAGAATTGAATATCAGCTGCACAGCAAGTCATAACCTGATGACCAACAACTATTGTATCCTTATTAACTTGAGTTACAAAGGCAGTTAATGTGAATGTTTTACCTAAATATTTATCATTCTTATCAAAAACTTCTATATACCAAGTTGGATAATCAATTTCTTCTAAAACAATATTATCTTGATTAATATCATATGGTAAATCTTCATCAAGCATAGATGTTAATTGTCCATCAGCACCTTCAAAAGCGATTTGAGCTTGAGGATTAATAATTCTTATCCATCTTCTATATTGGCTTAATTCTTTATTTCCATCAGCACGATTAAAAATAACTAAACTTGAATCTTTAACCATTTGTTGGAAAACTTTTCTCATATTTTGGAAATAAACGCCAAATGTTGTTGTATCAATTAATGTTATTTGCTGATATATAACCATATAGCTTGGGAATTCCTGCTCATCCCAATTAAAGAATGAGTTATATTCAATAACATATTGATCTGCCATATAATGCTTATCTAATTTCTTAAAATAATCTACAGTAAAATCTTCTTGTTTTTCGATATATTCAACATGAACGCCGTATTTTTCGCACCATTCATCATCATATTCTACTTCACCTTGCTCACAAGCAATAACAACTGTTGTATTATTTTGATAATTTCCATTATTTTCAATGATTTCTTTTATAATAGTTGTTTTACCACTTTCTAAAAAACCATTAAGTAAAAATACTGGTACTTCTTTCATTTATATCAATCCTTTAAAATAATTTTTTAATTTGTTCTTTATCAATCTTAGAGCCGATTACAACAATCTTTCCTGTAGGAATAGCCTTTGCATCTTCAATTTCAACCTCTTCAGGAGTTAAATTAAATGCATGCCACTTTCCTTCTGTATCGCAAATGATACCCTTAGATCTAACGATAATACCATATTTACCTTCTGCCATATCATCTAAAGTCTTCTTTAAGGCTACCATATCATACTTCTTAACAGTTTCGATACCTACAGATGCAAAAACCTCATCTGCATGATGGTGGTGATGGTGGCATTCACAGTTTGGATCATCGCATTCATCTTCGTCATGGTTATGGTGATGGTGGTGTTCATGCTCATCTTCATCGTCGTCATCATCGTCATCGTGATGATGGTGATGGCATTCACAATTTGGATCATCGCATTCATCCTCATCATGGTCATGGTGATGGTGGTGATGATGCTCATGTTCATCTTCATCATCGTGATGGTGATGACATTCACAGTTTGGATCATCGCATTCATCGTCATCATCGTCATCGTGATGATGATTCTTAACATCTTCAGTTAATAAATTTACATCAAAGCCTTCATAAGCCTTTAATAAATCTTCATCAGATAATTCTTTAATAGGAGTTGTAACAACAACACACTTATCATTATGCTTTCTAATGATTTCTAATGCTGTTTGAGCATTTTCTTCCTTACAAATATCCATTCTAGATAGAATAACTGTTTGAGCATTTTCAATTTGGTCAACGAAGAATTCACCAAAGTTCTTATCATACATTTTTGCCTTCTTAGCATCTACCATACATACTAAAGAGTTGATTGCATCAGCAAGTCCTGCTGATTGAATAGCCTTAACAATATCAGAAAGCTTACCAACTCCAGATGGTTCAATTAAAATTCTATCAGGATTAAATTTATTTATAACTTCATTTAGTGACTTAGAAAAATCTCCAACTAATGAACAACAAATACATCCTTGTGATAATTCTTTAATTTCAATTTTAGAATCAGTTAATAAATCTGAATCAATTGAAACAGCGCCATATTCGTTTTCGATTAAAACAACCTTTTCGCCGTTTAAACCTGTATCTAATAATCTTTTAATAAAAGTAGTTTTTCCTGAACCTAAAAAACCAGAAATTACATCAATTTTTAACATAATTAATTACTTCCCTTCTTTAAACAAACATATTATATATCACAATTAACGATTAAACAAGTATTTAATTGAAAATAATTTTCAAATTAGTCAGATAAATCGTTATCAATGACTATATCAAATGAATATCCAGGATATAATCCAACTAAAATATCTTTAATTTCATCTATAATTTCAGATCTATTTTTACACTTAAAATCAAAGACTAAATCAAATGATACTTTATCATCTCTAACATAAAAGCCATGAAGCTCTAAGATTTCATCATAGCTTTGAACTAATTCCTTAACTGTATTTTTGATTTTTGTATAATAAGTAGTTGAATCATTTGTAGCATAAATTCCAATTGTTAATAGAACACCAACTTTTGAATAAACTGTCTCTACAATTTTTCTTGTTAAAACATGAATCTCTGATGCAGGCATTCTATCTTCTACTTCAATGTGAGCTGAACCAATTGTTTTTAAAGGTCCATATTCATGTAATGATAAATCATATGTACCTAAAACACCATCAAATGAATTTATAATTTCTTTTATGTTTTTAGACATATTAGAATCAATTCTATTTCCAATTATTGATTTAATAGCATCTATCATTAATTCTATACCAGCCTTAATGATTAAAGCTGCAATTATGCAACCAACATATCCTTCAATATTGTATCCACCAAAATATACAATAATACCTGCAATTAAAGTACCTAATGTTAATAATGAATCCATTAATGAATCTGTAGATGTTGCAAGTAAATTTTTAGCATTTAATTTTTTACCAACAATTCTTGTATAAGTTGCATATAAAAGCTTTAAAACAATTGCAGCAGCAAGAATTACTAATGAATAAATAGCATATTCAGGCTTACCTGGATTCATTATTTTTTGAATAGCCTCATTTAATGATACAACACCAACTGAAATAATAATCGCAGCCATAACCTGGCTTGTTATATATTCTACTCTTCCATAGCCATATGGATGTTTTTTATTTGGCGCCTTCATTGAAAGTGCTGTACCTATAATTGTTACAATTTGAGAAATTGCATCACTTAAGTTGTTAACTGCATCTAATACAATTGAAATAGCACCAACAATTAAACCAACAATCATCTTTGCTATAGATAAAAGCACATTCATTATTATGCCAATAAAGCTAGCTTTTATTATTTTTTTCGCTCTTTCTTTCATACTTTATACCCCCAATAATAAAAGGGCTTTAAAGCCCTTAATTTTTAATATTTATTTTCCTGCTTGTTGACGTTTACGAGCTTCATATGCTTCACGAAGCATCTTGATATTACGTAAGCATTCAGCAACTTTAGCACCATTACCAATAGCTTTAAAATATGTCATAGCTACAGCATAGTTTCTTCTTAATAATAATTTTTCTGCTTGTTCAGTTAATTTTTCTTTTGCTAAAGCTTTAGAATTTTCAGATGTTGTCTTTGATTCTAATACTTGGCAATAAATATCATAAGCTTCTCTTGTTCTTCTCATCTTTGAATCATAAGCCCATGAAGTTTCATATAAATAACCTAAATTATATAACGCATCTGGGTTACCATTTTCAATAGCAAGCTTTAAATATTTTTCTGCAAATTCTAGGTTTCTTGTTTGAGTATATAAGTAACCTAAGTTATTGCAAATTTCAGCTTGTGAACCAAAATTACCATTGCTTGGTAAACAAATTGAATAATAGTTAATTGCTTTATCTGAATTCATTAATGTAGAATATGCAGCAGCAATTTTTTCTTTAACTTGTAAGTCATTCATCTTAAATAATTTTAATAAATAGCATAATGACCATACATAATTACCAGCATTATAATCAGCAAATGCTTCTTTTCTTAATTTCTTTCTATTAAATGGAGTTACTTTTAAATTAAATCCACCTACCATAATTGAGCAAATATCATTACATAAAGCTTCAATTGGATAGCCTTCCTTAATTTCAATTTCATTATAAGTAAATTTATTTTGATATGTAGATTTTTGTAAGAATGCTGCAACTGTTTGGCAACGATTATCAGCTTTTACAATTTCTCTTAAATAATATCTATAATCAAAATCTTCAGAAATATGAAGTAATATTAAACATGCTGATTTTTTTATATCATTTAAAATTTCAGTTTGTTTTAAATCATGTTTTTCAAATAA